>DASUTC010000349.1 GCA_036374795.1 Herpetosiphonaceae bacterium | reverse complement strand
TCCATGCCTGATGCTTCACGCCGTCGCTCGAGCGCGTCTGGTACGTGTAGAGGCCGTCGTGGAAGCGCTCGCGATCGAGCCACGCCAGCGCGCGCAGCGCCGGCTCGACGTACGGGCGCACCGCGTCGGCGTCGCCGGTCCAGTGCCATAGCTCGGAAACCGCCACGGGATAGAAGCCCGACGTGGTGATCGAGCCGTAGTAGCGGCGGCGCGGATTGATGTTGAGCATCGCCAGCGGTCCGGTGTGAGCTTCGTGCAGCATGCGCCCCGGCTGCTCGTCGCGCCAGTCGTTGACCTCGGTGCCCTGCCAGCGGGCCAGCTCAGGCAGCGTGCCGCGCATCAGATCGAGGCTGACGAGGCTGGCCTGCCACGCGGCGGTGAGCGTATCGCGGCCAAAGAGCGCGGTGTAGATCGGCAGACCGGCGGCGATCGTCCAGGCGTGCTCGTGCCGATCGAGGTCATAGAGGCGCAGCGCCACAAGATCGCGCTTGGCCTGCTCCAGCGTGCCCACGACGATTGGCGCGAGCGACTCGTTCTCAGGCGTGGCGAAGACGGTCGCCGCGCTCAAGAAGGCGTAGCGCCGCCGATCGTGCTCGCCATGAATGCCGCTGAACGAGCGGCAGCCGTAGCGCGGCTCCAGCGTCTCGCCGTCGATCTGCGGGATGACGTTGAGACAGGCGTGCCAGGTGCCGTGCGGCGCTAGCTCAACCTTGAACGTCAGCCGACCATCCTCGTATGACGGCGGCGATGTCGCATCCTGGATACGCAGCGTCACACCACGGTGCAGGCGGGCGGTTCCGGTATTGCCCTGATGATCGTAGGTCTGCTCGACCTGATAATCGAAGCTCAGCTCCCACGCGCCACCGCCCAGCTCACGCCACGTCCGGTCGATGCGGCCCTGCTGCTGCCGCTCGCCTTTGGTTTCGGCCTGATCGGCAAAGTCGGCATCCACCTCCAGCGCAAGCTCAAACGATGTCGGCTGCTGCGTGAAATTGGTCAGATCGATGTCCTCGTGCATGCCCGCGCCGACGTAGCGCGAGAGCCGCAGCTCAAGCGTCTGCTGCGAGATCTGCTCCACCTGGCCGCTGCCCTGATCCTGCTCGCCGCTGTCGAAGCCAGGCGGCAGCGCGATGTAGTAGCCGAGCCACGAGTGCTGCTCGACATTCGAGAGCACCACCGGGATCGGCGGACGATCGTCGATCAGGTAGCGGTAGCGCGACAGAAGCCGCGTCTGATGGACGAAGAGGCCATGCTCGTGACCGTCGGCAAGGTTGCCGTCGCGCTCCATCGCCAGGACCGTGCGATCCTGACTGACGTAGAGCGTTTCGCTGCGGGGGCGGAGCCGAACCAGATGGTGGGTCGGTAGCTCACTCATAGGTGTATCCTGTCAGCTTGATCGGGACGTACGCCGAGGAATACAGCAGAGGATATGCCAGAACGGGAGCTGTGCGGAGACGGCGTCAGGAGAGCGCCAGCAGCCAGCCCAGGCCGAGCGTCACCGCTGCGGCGGCCAGCAGCGTGAAGAAGATTCGCCAGTCGCAGCGCTGCGATCGAGCATCGTAGCCGATCGCCAAGCCGCTCAGGAGCAGCGCAAGCAGCGCCGCCGGGAGCACCCGCCGGAGATCGGCCCAGCCAGCCAGCGCCGCGACGATCGCGAGCAGCGGCGAGACAGCCGCGCTCAGCCAGCACAGCCGCGTAGCCCAGCGTGGACCGAGCCAATGCGCAAAGCCGCGCACGCCATAGCCGGTATCAGCCGTAATATCCGGCAGCGTGTTCGCGAGGTGCAGGCTGACGACGAGCAGCGCGCCCAGCGGATAGAGCGTCAGCAGCCGCGCGTCCCAGCCGCGCACGGTGGTCCAGACCCAGATCGGCAGCAGCGGCAGCGCCACGAGGTAGGGCAGCCAGCTCCAGCGCGTTGTTTTGAGCAGCAGGTCATAGCCGATGCCAGCGCCAGCGCCGAGCAGCGCCAGCATCGTGGCCCGCAGCCCCAGCGGAGCGACGAGCAGCAGCGCCGCGCCAAGACCCACCGCCGCGATCAGCAGCGCCGTGCGGGGCCGCAGATCGCCGCGCACCAGCGGCTTCCACGGCTTTGCCTGCCGGTCGAGCGGCAGATCGACGTAATCGTTCAGCGCACCGATCGCGAGCTGAATACCGGCCATGCTGCCCAGCAGCCGCAGCACGGTCGGCAGATGTGGCGGATACCGCGCGACGAGCGCAAAGATCGCCGTGCTGAGCAGCACACACAGCACCGGCACGGGATGCATCAGCGAGCAGACGCTCCACAGCCGCCGCGCAACCTCTCGAATGAGTTTCAAGTTTCAAGTTTCAAGTTCGGATTCCCCTTGTTCCCTTGTTCCTTTGTTCTTTTGTTCTTTCGTTTGGTTCTAGGTTCTTGCTTCTCCCTTTGTTCTTTCATCCCCCGCCAACCGCCGCACCACCTCGACGATCATCCGGCGCTCATGGGCCTTGATCCGCTCGTGGAGCGCGGCCTCGTCGTCGCCGGGCAGCACCGGCACCTCGCTGCGCGCCAGCACCGGGCCGACATCGACCTCGGCTGTCACCCAGTGGATCGTGCAGCCGGTGGTGGGCAGGCCAAGGCGCAGCGCGTCGCGGACGGCGTGTGCGCCACGGATCGCCGGGATCGTCGCGCCGCTCGCCAGCCGATAGGTATCGACCGCGTCGTCGGGCAGCAGCGCGGGATGCTGGTTGATGATCCGCCCGGCGAAGCGCGCGATAAACGCCGCCGACATCACCCGCATCCAGCCGGCCATGACGATCAGATCGGGATCGAACACATCGAGCAGCCCCGCGATCTGCTGCTCCCAGCGCGCCCGCGCCGCCGCGTCTTTGGGCTTCAGCAGCGGAACGCACACAGTCGGCACCCTGGCTGCGAGGCCGCGCTGCAACCCGTAGGCGTCCGCTCGATCAGCCAGCACTAGCCCGACCGTGTAGCCGGTCTGATCGTCCAGCAGCGCCTGCATATTCGATCCGCTTCCCGAAATCAGCACCGCGACCGTGAACGGACGCTGCTCGGCTGCCTGCTCGTGTGCCATCATGCCTGCTCGCTCCGTCCCGCTGCGCCAGACGCCTGCAAGCCGCGCCGCCCGATGTCTCGCCGCATGTGGCGTCCCGCGAACATGATCTGCTCAGCCAGACCATACGCCCGCGCGTGCGCCTCCGGCAGCGTCGCGCCGAGCCCGACCGCCGCCAGCACCCGACCGCCTGCCGTCACCAGTTGATCGTCGCGCAGAGCGGTGCCCGCGTGGAACACCAGCGTCTCCGGAGGCAGCGCGGTGGGCAGATCGATCGGATCGCCGCTGCGCGGCTGCGCGGGATAGCCCTCGGCGGAGAGCACCACGCCCAGCGCCGCGCCCTCGCGCCAGCGCACCAGGTCGGGCGTAAGCCGCCCCTCGACACAGGCCAGCATAATCTCGACCAGATCGCTCTCCAGCAGCGGGAGTAGCACCTGCGTTTCGGGATCGCCGAAGCGCGCGTTGAACTCAAGCACGCGCGGCCCGTCCTCGGTCAGCATCAGCCCAGCGTACAGCACGCCGGAGAAGGGATGCCCCATCTCGGCCAGCGTATCGATCGCAGGCTGCATGATCTGCGCCGTGATCTCCATGCTCAGCCGCCGATCGATCGCCGTGACCGGCGCGTACGCGCCCATGCCGCCGGTATTCGGCCCGTGATCGCCGTCGAGCAGCCGCTTGTGATCCTGCGAGGCGACCATCGGCACGACCATGCGGCCATCGGCGAAGGCCAGAAACGACACCTCCTCGCCGCGCAGGCGCTCCTCCAGCACCACGCGCGCGCCCGCCGCGCCGAAGGCCCGCTGCTGCATGATCGACCGTAGCGCGTCCAGCGTCTCGTCGACCGTGTCCGCGACGATCACGCCCTTGCCGAGCGCAAGGCCGTCGGCTTTGACCACGAACGGTCGATCCTGCTCGCGCACGAATCGTTCCGCCGCCGCGTACTCGTCCACGATCTTAAAGGCCGCCGTCGGAATGCCCGCCCGCGCCATGACCTCCTTCGCAAGCGCCTTGCTTGCCTCGATCCGCGCGGCAGCCGCCGTCGGCCCGAACGCGCGCAGCCCCGCCGTCTGCAAGCGATCGACCAGGCCCAGCGCCAGCGGGTTATCGGGCGCGACTACTACCAGATCGGGACGCTCCGACATCGCCAGCGCCACCTGGCCCGCGATGTCGTCCGCCTTGACCGCCACGTTGCGCCCCAGCGCCGCCGTGCCCGCGTTGCCCGGCGCGACGATCAGCTCCGTCAGCAGCGGCGATTGCCGCATCTTCCAGGCGATGGCATGCTCACGACCACCGCCGCCAACCAGCAAGATTTTCATGGCACACTCTTTTATGTCAACATCAACAACAACCTGTTTGACGCCCTATGCTACCACAGGTGATCGCGTCGTCTGGCGCGGCGGACGCGCATATGCTATACTCGCCAGCCGATGAGTACCGAACAGCCAATTGACGTTGGCGCGATTTTGAAGCAGATCCGCGCCGAAGTGCGCGCCGCGCGCGGCAGCCTGGACGATACAACGCGGCACGCCGCGCAGCTTGGCGTCGATCTCGACGAGCTGCGCGAGGCCGTTGCCGAGGTGGAGGCGCTGCGAGCCGTGAGCGCTCACTGGCCGCTGACCTGGCACACGCCCCGGCAGCGCGCCAAGGTCTTTGTACAGCGGTTGATCCGCCGCGCGCTGCGCTGGTACATCGCGCCGATCGTCGAGCAGCAGAACGCCTACAACAACGCCGTCGCGCGCACGCTGCACCTGCTGGTCGATGCTAATCGCCAGCTTGCCGCCGAGATCGCCCAATTGCGCGCCGCGAGCACCCCGCCCGCACGACCCAGCGATACGGAAACCAATGTCTGACATGCTACGCGCTGAGGATCTCCAGCGCGAGATCGACGCCGCTGCCGCCCAGGCTGGCCCTGAGCCGAGCTTCCCGCAGCTTGAGCTTCAGCAACTCCTGCCGCTGCTGCGCGAGCATCACATGGTCGAGCCGCGACCGCCGCTGATCGGGCGGACGGCCTACGAACGGCTGTGGGTGCGCATCAATCGGGTAGTACGCCGCATCGCCGCGCACGCGGTCGAGCCTGCGGTGACGCAGCAAAACGAGTTCAACCGCACGCTGCTCGAAACGCTTGAAGGGCTGATCCAGGCCGATGCGGCGCTGCGCGGCGCGGTGGTCGCCGCGCGCGCGGCACAGGCAGCGCGTGACAGGGACGGAGCACATGAGCGCGACTGAGCCGGTTGCGATCGTGCTGCCGTGGTACGGCTCCGAAACCGCCGGTGGAGCCGAAGCCCAGGCCCGCAATCTGGTCCAGACGCTCCACCGGGCTGGCGTATCCGTCGAGGTCTGGAGCACCACCGCCCGCGACGCGCGCGCGCCGCTCGTGCCCTACTACCCGTTGGGCGAAGACGAGGTCGATGGCGTTCGGGTGCGGCGCTTCCCGCCCAGCACCGGCACAGGCGCGCAGATCACCAGGCGCTTCGCGGCGCAGCACCCGATCCACGAGCTAAACCTGCTCCAATCGCTCACCGGCAGCGATGCCTTGCTGGATACGCTGGCCCAGGAGCGCGATCGACGGCGCTGGGCCTTTTTCCTGTATGCGTTTCCGCTGAGCTTCTGGGGCGCGCAGATCGCCGGGGAGCGCGGCTACCTGATCCCGTGTCTGCACGACGAGCCGTACGCCTACTACAGCACCACCCGTCGCCTGCTGCGCACCGTGCGCAAGGTGCTGGCGAATAGTGAGCCTGAGCAGCAGTTGATCTGCCGTCTGGCCGATCTCGACCGTAGCCGCGTGCCGGTCGTCGGCGAGGGCATCGACCTGACGCGGCGGGGCGATGGCGCGCGCTTCCGCGAATCCTACGGCGTCGATGGGCGCTTCGTCTTCTTCACCGGGCGGCGCGACCACTCCAAGAATTTTCCGGTGCTGCTGGCGTATGTTCAGGAGTATCTCGCGCGGCGCGGCCCGTGCGTCAAGCTGCTCGTGGCAGGATCAGGCGAGCTGCGGGTGCCGCCCGCGCTGCGCTCGTCGATCGTCGACCTGGGCTTTGTGAGCGAGCAGACCAAGCACGACGCCTACGCCGCCACCGACATCTTCTGCATGCCCGGCCTCTTCGAGAGCTTCAGCATCGTCGTGATGGAGGCCTGGCTGCAAGGCACGCCCGTGCTGGTCCACGCCGACTGTGCTGTCACCGTCGCGCACTGCAAGCAGGCCAACGGCGGCGTGTGGTTTCGCGGCTACCGCCAGTTCGAGGCCAGTCTCGACCGGCTGCTCGGCGATCCGGCGACGGCGCAGCAGTTGGGCCAGCAGGGCCGCGAATGGGTCCTGCGTGAATGTCGCTGGGAAGATGTCGCCACACGCTTTTGTGACGCCGTGTTCGGCGCGGACTGACCAACAGATGCGCATCCTTGTCTGCACAACACAGGTTCCATTCGCGCGCGGCGGCGCTGAGCTGCTGAGCGAGGGCCTGCGCGATGCGCTGCGCGACCACGGCCACGAGGCCGAAATTGTCGCGCTACCGTTCGCATGGACGCCGCGCCCGAACCTGCTCAAGAGCGCGCTGACATGGCGGCTGCTGGATCTGACGCAGGTCGGCGGGCGGCCCGTGGATGCGATCATCTGCACCAAGTTTCCGTCGTACGCCGCCCGGCATCCGCGCAAGATCGTCTGGCTGGTCCATCAGCATCGGCAGGCGTACGACTGGTACGGCACGCGGCTCTCGGACTGGGGCGCGCAGCCCGGCGACGCCGAGGCGCGGCGGCTGCTTCAGCGGCTCGATCGGCGCACGCTGGGCGAGGCCCACCGGCTCTTTGCGATCTCGCGCAACGTCGCTGCCCGGCTGCGGCGCTTCAACGATCTTCAGGCCATGCCGCTCTACCCGCCAAGCCATCTGATGAGCCGCCTCAAGCCGGGGCCGTTCGACGACTATATCCTCTCGATCTCGCGGCTGGATGCGGCCAAGCGCATCGACCTGCTGCTCCACGCGCTGGCCCGATCGCGCGCGCCGCTCCGCGCGATCATCGCCGGGCGCGGGCCGGAGCAGGAATCGCTGCGGCGGCTGGCGCAGGCGCTTGGCCTGGGCGAGCGGGTGCAATTCGCCGGTTTTGTCGAGGATACGCCAGCCCTCGATCTTTTTGCCCGCTGCCGCGCCGTCTACTACGCGCCCGTCGACGAAGATTACGGCCTGGCGACGATCGAGGCGTTTGCCGCCGGAAAGCCCGTGCTCACCACCGCCGACGCGGGCGGCGTGCTCGAATTCGTGCAGAATGGCATCAGCGGCTTTGTCACCGCGCCGGAGGCCGACGCGCTGGCGGCCAGGATCGATCAGTTGGCCGACGTGACGACCGCCCGGCGCTTAGGCGCGGACAATCTCGCCCGCGTCGCCGAGATCAACTGGGAGCACGTCGTCACCACGCTGCTGGCATCCTGACGCTACACACGAAAACGGGACCGGCGCTTAGACTCCGCGCCGGTCCCGCGAGATGAGAACGTTTTACTGACAGGAGTTACGCGGCCATTTCTGTTCACAGGGCGTTGAGCCTGCGGCAGCAAGGAAGATCCCCTGGTTTTGTTGTGTGGTAGTGTGCCCTTCGGGCACACTACCACACAACCTTAACCAATCCCGTACCGCTCTGCCGAAGGCCCAGGCAGACCACCGCGTACGTCCTGTTACTGGCAGCCGGGCAGCTTGAAGCTGCCGATCCGCGTCTGCCAGCCCGCCAGCGATGTCGTCTCGTAGTACTCGTTGACGTACCAGAACGTACAGTCATCGGTCGGATCGATGTTCATCGAGGTGTAGTCGCCCCAGCGCGAGTTGGTGGTAAGCTGCGAGCCGGAGCCGTTGATCAGCACGGCCTCGCCCAGCGGCATCGCGCCCAGCGCGTCGCCTCTGAGCCGCCCGGTGTAGCGAATGCCGGGATAGACCGTCGAGCTAGAGACACTGTAGCCCAGGCCCATGTTGCCCCGCTTGTCCATCGCGATGCTGCCCATCCAGCGATGCACGCCGTCGTCGGGGGCGAACGTGCCCTGCTGGTAGAGCGAGTACTGACCACCCGCGCGGCGGAGCTCATACCAGCGCACGCCTGCGATACCGGGCCGCGCCTCGACCGACTGGTTCGTCACCAGCGCCTCGTAGGTGCCGAAGTTGCGGTAGGCAAGCCGCCATGTCGGGCGTTGCCGGTAGGAGAGAATGTCGATGTATTGGGCGGGATTCGTAATGCCCGGCTGCGGAATACAGTCGCGGGAGGACGGAGCGCAGGGGAAGATCGAGTCGAACTCCGCGACCGGAATCTGGCTGACCAGCTCAAGCGAGGCTGAGGGCGTTGAGTTCCACCTCACCAAGAGATTCCAGATGTTGAGCGCGTCGAACGTCGCGCCGTAGGGGTGGTCGTCGTCCTGCGTGCCGACGATCGGCGCTGCGACATGATCCAGCGGTCGGCGCGTACCGTCGATGTCAGGCGGCAGCAGGCCATCGCCGATCAGCGAGATCGGCACGACCTCGGCGTCGAGGAAGAAGCTGGCTGTGCGGACATTCGGCTCGCCGTTGATCATCTTGTTGCGCTCCAGCGCATAGACGCCGATGCCATACTCGTCGACCGGCCCGAACTCGCGCGTGGTCAGCAGATACGAGTTATTCCACACGCCATACTTGGGATAGTCGGGGAAGTTCACGCCCGATGAGAAAGCGTAGCGGTAGTAGGCCCCGGTCGGATCGCCGGTCTGCGAGATCGCTACGCAGTTGTAGAAGGTGGGGCCGAGCGTAGTAAACTGCGAAAGAATCCAGCGATCGGCAAGCTGATCGTAGATCACGATCGGATCGCCTGAGAGATCTTCACAGTCGGACACAGCAAAGTCATCCCAGAGCACGCCGAGCGGCAGCGGGCCGAGCAGCCGCGTGCCCGTCTTCGAGTAGACCGCGAACGAAAGATTGACCATCTCGACATAGTGGTTCGGGCCGACATCGCCGACCGGATCGGGCGGATTGACCAGGAACGGATTATCCGTGTTGCGCAGCCCCTCGAAGGTGATCAGCGGTGCGGGGATCTGCGCGGCCTGCACGGCGGCCTCCGCGCCCGCTTCAAGCGCGCCATCGCCGGAGTGCCCGCGATCGGCGACGACCGGGCCGCGCTCTTCCGGCAGCTCTCGTGGCACCACCGGCTGGCGGGGGCGCTGGGCCATCTCACGCAGCGTCGCCGTTTTGTCGAAGGCAGCCTCCTTCGCGAACGTGGGCTTTGGCTTGAGGCGCTGCGCCTGCGGGGCAGCCTGCACCGCTCCCGCCGTGGCGATGATCGTCAGTAGGGCGACGATCGCAAAGATCAACCGGCCAGCGCGATTCTTCCGTGTCTGCAACGCCATGGCTAACCTCCTTTGGAAAACCGAGCGCAAACAGGACCATGTGAGTGGAGCTACTGTGATACCAGCCTGGTGGGCTGACAGGCCGGGGGTTTGGGCTTGTCCCCAAACATTCCCCATGCAGATGCAGAATCGCTTACGTTGTTTTCCGAACAGTGTCTTGATTCTGCACGAGATCGAGCGGTCCTACTGGAGCGTAGGACACATGCAACGAACGCTTTTTAGTCCGAAGAGAGGATAGAAGAGTAGGAAGATAAGATACGTACAACTTATCACCAAAGCGCGCCCGTGTCAACGATAAAGAATCGTATACAGCGCGGCGCAACTCCAAACGTAACTGCTACGTACTGCCTCTGTGATCAATGAAAAAGCCGCGACGATCGCTTTCATTAAAGCAGCCGCATCCCACCCTACCACCAAGGCAGGAGATCGATCAAAGGAGCACGTTATGATTGCCCGTCCACCTCAGCAGGATCTTTTCACACCGGCTACCGGCAGCGTCGACCACAGGCCGTTGCTCGGCGCATAAGCCCGGCGATCCAGGCCATCATTCGGCAGAAGTACCGGGTCCGCGTCCAGACCTACGGCGTATGATCCCGGCGCTATCTCGTGCTATAATCCTCCAGACCCCGGAAAGGAACCGCAATGCTTACTCGTCCGCGTATCCGCCAGCTTGGCCTCGGCGAGTTATTAGATGAAAGTTTCCGTCTCTACCGCAGCAATTTTCTGACGTTCGTCGCCATCACGGCGCTGATCCTCGTGCCATATACGCTCATCAGCTTTATCGTGCAGTATCCGCTGCAAGAGCAGCTCGCCGAATTACAAAATCAGGCCAACAGCGGGAGCAACCCATTCGGGCAAGCCTCGCCCTTCCAGTTCTTTTCCGACATGTTATTCTGGTACGTGGGACTCATGGGCCTGGGCCTGTTCTACACCGTGATCTTTCAGCCGCTCCTCGAAGGCGCGCTGGCGCATGGCATCTCGCAGCGCTATCTTGGGCGCGAGACTGGCGTCGGCGAGAGCTTCGGCGCTGCGCTGCGGCGCGGCGCGGCGCTGATCGGCGCGCGGCTGATTCCTACGCTGATCGGCGCTGCGATCACCGGCGGCGTCTTCGGCCTGCTGGCACTGTTAGGAGTGTTGCTCGTCGGGCAGAGCATCAGTGACGAGAGCAGCGCGCAAAGCCTGGCCGGGATCGCCATCCTGGGCATGCTCGGCCTTGGGCTGCTGGCGGTGATCTCGGTGCTGATCCTGGCGCTGCTCGTGCGGATCTTCTTCACCTCGCAGGCGGTGATGGTCGAAGGGCAGGGCGCGTGGAGCAGCCTGGTGCGCAGTTGGCACTTGACCCAGGGCTACTTCTGGCGAACCGTCGGCTATCTGCTGGTGATTCTGCTGCTGATGTATTTCCTGGTATCGGTTCCGGCAATGGTGATCGTGATGCCGACGGTGCTCCTGAACGTCGATCCACGCATCCAGCTCGTCATCAGCAGCGTCGTCTCAGCCGTATTCAGCGTGATCGCCACGCCCTTCAGCATGATCAGCTACACGCTGATGTACTTCGATCTGCGTATTCGCAAAGAAGGCTTCGATCTGGAGCAGCAGGCCAGCACGCTCCTAGCGCCCGGCCCCGACCTGTCGCCGCTTGAGAGCCGCTGAGCATAGAGTAGCCATGCATATACGACGTTTCTTGAGTCTCGCGCTGCTCTGCCTGGGCCTCGTCCACAGCGTGAGCGCCCAGTCTGCCCCGCCCACGCTCGCGCAGTATGAGCAGTGGGCGCGTGAGGCGTACGCGGCGGCGACGCGCTCCGACCGCATCGGGCTGGACGAGGTTGCCCTGGAGCTGGCTGCCGCCCATGAGATCGCGCTGCCCGACGGCACGACGGTGCCGGTAGATAATGGCTGGCTGGCAGAGGCGCTCGGCGAGGAGCCGCCGCCCTATCAGCTCATCGCCGCGCGGCTGGGCGCGATTCTGGATGCCGTCGGCCAGGCGCGCAATGCGCACGATCCCGACGCGCTTGCCAAGCTCGACGAGGTTTTTGCCAAGCCGCCCTTCAAAAGCCGCGAGGTTCCGTCTGCCTGGACCAGCTTCTGGCAATCGTTCTGGCAGGCGATCGAGGACTTCTTGGACAGCCTGTTCGGCTCGCTGCCGAACAACTCGCCCGCGCCAGCCGCAGGGCCGCCGACCGGCTTCCGCTCGCTCTCGCCGCTGGGCTGGGCGCTCCTGACGATCGGGCTGCTGCTGGTGCTGGGGCTGGTCTTCTACGCTATTCGCGGCGTGCGCCAATCGCTGGTGCGCGATGCCAAAGCCCGCGCCGAGGCCGCCCTGGAAGAAGAAGACATTACGGCTACCGAGGCGCTCGATCGGGCACAGGCGCAGGCGCGCACGGGCGACTACCGCACTGCCGTGCGCTACCTGTACCTGTCGTCGCTGCTGTGGCTGGACGAGCGCAAGCTGCTGCGCTACGATCGCTCGCTGACCAACCGCGAGTATCTCGATCAGGTCCGCGCCAACGCGCCCCTCGCCGATCAGCTCGCGCCGGTCGTCGGCACGTTCGAGCACGTCTGGTACGGCAAGCGCCCGATCGCGGAGCAGGATTTTCTGGCCTACGAGGCGCAGATCCAGCAGCTACGCGGGACGGAGCCAAAGTCATGAGGCGCTGGCGCGATCTGCTGCTGATCACGGTCCTGTTCGGCATCCTGATCGGCTTCACCGTCTATGGTCCCGGCAGCAACCAGATTCAGGACGATGGACAGACCGGCTCGACGCACTCGTCGGGCGGCGAGGGCGCGCTTGGCCTTCAGCGCTGGCTGCAAGCCCTGGGCTACAACGCGCTCAACCTCGAATACACCGCGTGGCGCATCCCCGACGAAGCCGCCGCGCTGTTTACGATCGCGCCTGAGGAGCCGATCACCGAGGAGCAGGCCGAGGAAACGCTGCGCTGGGTGCGCAACGGCGGCACGCTGATCCTGGTCGTGCCCGTGCAGTGGCAGCAGAACCGCAACGAGCTGCTTGATCAGCTCGATGCCTCGGTCGTCTTCGACGACGACGCCGATCTCGTCGAGCGCGCCGATGTGGTCCAGCCGCTGCTGACCGATCCGCCGGTCGTTAGCGTGCCGGTCAACACGCAGAGCGCGCTGGAGCTAGGCCGCGACGACTATCTGCCGCTGCTCAGCACCGATCTCGGCGACGCGCTGGTTGGGATTCAAGAGGGACGCGGCTATATCTACCTGGCGGCGACGGAGTTTCCGTTCACCAACGACGGGCTACGCGAGCCGGGCAGCGCGGCGCTGATCTTGAACCTGCTGGCGCGCGTGCCGCCCGGCGCGACCGTGCTCTTCAATGAGTATCACCACGGCTACAACACGCCGCCAACGCTGCGTCGCGTCGTGCTGCGCCAGTGGTGGGGCTGGGCCGCGCTCTACGCCGTGCTGGTGACGGTGCTGTATATCGTGCTGACCGGACGGCGCTTCGGACGACCGGTGCCGCTGCGCGCCGATGTCGCGCGGCGCTCGTCGGCGGAGTACGTGCAATCGCTGGCGATGCTCTTCCGTCGTGCCCGCAAGCAATCCTATATTCAGGAGCACTATCTCAACCAGCTCAAGCGCCGCCTGGCGCGGCCCTACGGCTTTGTGCCGCCCGGCGATGATGCAAAGTTCGTCGACGAGCTTCAGCGCTATCGCGGCGCGTCCGACGAGCAGGCCGCGCGGCTGCGCGCGCTGCTTGAGCAGTTTCGGCGTCCCGCGAGCGACGAGCAGCTTGTGCGCCTGGTACGCACCGCCGACGCCTTTGCCGACGAGAAAGGCCGCCTGCGATGAATCGCACACGCGCGCTTCCCACGGTGCTGGAAGTGCTTGACGATGGGCTGCGACTCTACCGGCGCAACCTGTCGGGCTTTATGCTGGTTGCAACCGCCGTGCTGGTGCTGATCGCGCTGTTCGCGCTGCTGTGTAGCGCGCTGATCCGCACGCAGCTCGGCACCAGCGCCGCCTGGACCGTTCTGCTGCTGTTTCTGCTGACGGTGATCGGCTATCCGCTGCTGCTGTATGCCTTCGCCGCATTATCACGCGCCGCCGCCGCCGCGCTCGACGGCAGGCCGATCTCGCTGCCCGTCGCGCTGCGCATCAGCCCTGGACGCGGCTGCGCGATGATCCTCTTCAATCTTGTGTTCAGCGTCGTCGCCTCGATCTTCGCGGGCACGATCTCGATCATGATCTCGTGTCCGCTGTTCTACTTTTCGGTGCTGAGCGCGGCCATGGTTTCGACGATCGGCAGCGGCGCGGTTTCCGGGGCGGCGATTGCCTTTGCCAGCGTGATCAGCCAGGTTTCGACGCTCTGGTCGCTGATGGCCTTCGGCGGCTGGCTCGTCAGCATCGTCTATGCCCTGCAAGCGTTCGTGCTGGAGCAGCGCTCCTGGTCGGCGGCGGCTGGTCGCTCGGTCGATCTGCTGACGGCGCGCTTCGGACGCAGCATGCTGATGTTTCTGAGCGCGGGCGCGATCTTCGGCACGCTCAGCCTGGCCTATCTCGGCTCGTTGATCGCGCTGATCCTGATCGTGCAGGAGCGATTCGGCCTGACGCTGCCGCCGCTCGCCAGCGATGTGCTCACAATCGTGCTGACCGTCGCGTCGCTGGTGGTGCTGCTGCCGCCGCTCTCGATCTGGATGACCATGTTTCATCGCCATCTGGCCCGCGAGCAGGACGGCGAGGAGATGGCGCGCCGGGTGGCCGCGTGGCACGCCCAGGTTGCGGCCTGACGCGACGAGACGCATCGACTTCAATTCCAACCATCTCAGCTTGAGGAGCATTCATGCTGGTCCAACAGGTGACAGAACATATTCGACGCGAAGCCGGGAAAGTGCTGGTCGGCCAGGAAGAGCCGTTCACGCATGTGCTGATCGCGCTGCTCACGGGAGGCCATGTGCTGCTGGAGGGCGTTCCCGGCACGGCGAAGACCTTGATGGCGAAAACGCTGGCGGCGCTGATCCAGACCGAGTTCAAACGTATCCAGTTCACCCCCGACCTGATGCCCTCCGATGTGCTGGGCACGACGGTCTATGAGATGAACAGCGGCGAGTTCCGTCTGCGCCACGGCCCGATCTTCACCCAGGTGTTGCTGGCCGATGAGATCAACCGCGCGCCCGCCAAGACACAGTCGGCGCTGCTGGAGGCGATGGAGGAGCGCCAGGTGACGATCGAGGGGCAGCGACTCCCGCTTCAGGAGCCGTTCTTCGTGGTGGCGACTCAAAACCCGGTCGAGTACGAGGGCACGTATCCGCTGCCTGAGGCGCAGCTTGACCGCTTCCTGTTCAAAATTCTGGTCGATTACGCGCCGCAGAGCGTCGAGATCGAGGTGCTGCGGCGCTACGATAACGGCTTCGATGCGCGTCATCTGGAGCGCACCAACCTTCAGGCGTCGGTCACGCCGCAGGTGCTCGCGCGCTGTCGGGCCGAGATCGAAAGCGTGCGCGTCGAAGAAGGCATCTTCAAATATATCTCGGACATTGCCCAGGAGTCGCGCCGCCTGCCCGATCTGATCCTGGGCGGCTCGACCCGCGCCTCGATCAGCGTGCTGCTGGCGGCCAAGACCTGGGCCGCGATGCAGGGCCGCGATTTCGTGATCCCCGATGACGTGAAGTTCCTGGTCAAGGCGGTCTATCGCCACCGCATCATCCTGCGGCCCGAAGCCGAGATCGAGGGCCTGACGCCCGATGGAGCGGTCGATCGGATTCTGGCCCGCGTCGAAGTGCCGCGCTAGCGGGAGAACAGACAACCAAAGAACAAAGAACAACGACGAGGAAGCACAGACAAAGAACAAAGAGGTACATCGTTTGTTTGTTCTCTGTTCCGTTGTTCTTTGTTCTCTCATAGGCCGGAGAACCATGCTGCCTACTCCACGGTTATTGTTTTTGCTGCTGCTCGGCGCGGTCGTCGTGGCTGGCGCGAGCTTTGCGCAGCCGTTGACGTGGCTGGCCGTGCTGTACTTCGTGGCGCTATTCGGCCTGGTCATCGCCGATTATGTGATCAGCACGAAGCCCGAACAGATCACGATCCGTCGCGTCAACGAGTCGAAGCTCTCGCTGGGCGTGCCCAACCTGATCGCTCTCCACCTGGAAAACGCCAGCCCACGCGCCGTCCGCTTCAAGCTGCGCGATGAGTATCCCTTCCAGCTTCGCGCCGACAGCGATCTGCTCGATGGGACGATCCCACCGCTGGCCGCCGCCGAGGTGCGCTACCATGTCACGCCCGTGCAGCGCGGCGATTACCAGTGGAGCGATACCAATCTGCGCTATCGCTCCACGCTCGGCACGTTCGTGCGCCAGGCGCGCTATCCCACCGCCGACGCCGTGCGCGTCTATCCCAACGTGCTCGATGTGCGCAAGTACGATCTGCTGGCCCGCAAAGGCCTGCTGACCGAGCTGGGGCTGCGCAACGCCAAAGTCTTCGGCTCCGGCACTGAGTTCGAGCGGCTGCGCGACTACACGCCGGACGACGAGTTCCGGCGCATCAACTGGCGGGCGACAGCGCGGCGCAACAAGCTGACCGCGATCGAGTACGAGACAGAGCGCTCGCAGCACGTGATCTGCGTCCTCGACACCGGGCGGCTCATGCGACCGCCGATCGGCGATATTCAGAAGCTCGACTACGCGATCAACGCGGCGCTGCTGACCAGCTATGTCGCCACCCTGCGCGGCGATCAGATCGGCATGCTGACCTTCGCCGACGAGGTGGGCGTGTACCTTGCGCCCCGCAAGGGACGCGGCCAGTTCTACACCATGCTTGAGCTGCTCTACAACATCGAGTCGCAGGCAGTGGAGGCCGACTATCGTCGCGCGCTCGGCTATCTCAGCGTCAAGAACAAGCGCCGGTCGCTGATCGTGGTCTTCAGCGATCTGGTGACGCTCGACGCGGCCCAGCCGTTGATCGCCTACATGGCCCGGCTCGCCAGGCACCATCTGCCGCTGCTGGTGATCATGAACGATCCCAACATCACGCGCATCGCCGCCCAGCAGCCCGCCACATCGACCGATGTCTACCAGCGGGCGGTCGCCGAGCAGCTTCTCGACGAGCGGCGCATCATTCTCGATACGCTGCACCACGCGGGCGTGCTGACGCTCGACGTTCCCGCCGATAAGCTGTCGGTGGCGGTGATCAACAAGTATCTTGAGCTGAAAACCAGGGGCGTGCTGTAGCGGCTCATATCAGGCCGCGCACGATCCGCTGAGCGCACAGGCCCACCGAGCTATCGTGCCCGGTGGGCTTTGTGTCAGGCGCATTGTCCAGCGCTTACGCCTGAGGTCTTGCGGGGTGCGGCAGAGCGGTCCCTGCGCTTGTCTGGTGTGTGCTTTTGCGCTGACAGCGCAAAAGCACACACTTTTACCTGAGCCGTACCATGCTGCCGCAGGCTCGTATCCGCTGCTGAGCCGAGGGGCTGCGCGATGTAGTCGCTACTGGTTGCCGCGTCGCTCGGCGTTGATAAAGCCCTGGATCGCGGTGAATGACGGACGCGGACTCCAGTCGGGGTTCAGGATGCCGAACGATGCCTGCTCGTGAAACTCGTTCCCGGCCTGCGCCGACGTGATCGCGAAGTTCAGGTTCCAGATAAAGACAACGCCCACGAAATCCTGGTACTGCGTCTTGGTGCGGAACAGCGCGCCCTCCAGGTACTCGGCCTGCTGCTCAAGCGAGACGTGGTTGCCGTACTCATAGCCCGGCGTGTTGTTCTTGGTAGCCCAGCCCATCTCGGTGATCCAGATCTGCTTGTCGCCGACGCCGTTCTCGACCATCACCTGGCGCACGTCCTCGATGTGGCGGAAATAGTGCGTGCGGCTGTCCTGCCAGCCCGGGCCGGGGCCTGGCTCGTCGGGCCACAGCGCGTCGGGCGGGTTGAGCGCCGTCGCCGGGTGGAAGCCCTGCGCATCCATGTAGTTCTTGATCTCGCCGCCGTTGTAGGTGTACATCGCCTTATAGTAGGTTATGTCATCGACGGCGGTATTGATCTCGGTGACGCCCGTCGACGAGAGCGCGCCCACCACGACGACGATACTCGGATCGACGGCCTTGATGCGGGTGTAGGCTTCTTTCAGCATCTCGACATAGCGCCCGGCGTCTTCCGCCGCCACGCGACCGCCGTTCTCAACCGCCAGGTTTTGCTCGTTCCAGACCTCGATCCCGTGGATCTTGCCCTTGTAGCGCTTCGCCAGCTCTTCCACGAAGCGTCCAAAATCTTCTTTCTTCTGGGGCAGGCCGTTATCGCCTGGTCGGCCAGTCGCCCAGTCCGGCGATTTGGCAACGCTCAGCAGCAGCTTTTTCTTGTAGGCCGCCACCGTATCGACCACCTTATCAAGCTCTTGAAAGCCGAAGGTCCGGTCTGGCACCTCGGTATCTTTCCACGGGACCTGCTGCCGAATCCAATCGAAGCCCGCGATCTCCGCCAGCTTCATCACGCGGTCGGCATCGGTGTAGTACAGATGCGCCGCAGTGCCGAACTCCAGACGTTCGGGAATATTAGATGTATTTGTACCCGGCGTATTCTGAGGCTCGCTTGTGGCTGAAGGAGCAGATGATTCAGTAGGGGTTGTCTCTGATGGCGTCGCTGGCGTGTCCGACGGCGCTGTTGTATCTGTCGTGGCTGCCGGAGCTGCTGACGGCTCGGCAGTGGTTGTGCGATCGGCGGGCGTTACGGGAGCGACTCCGCCGCAGGCTGCCAGCAGCGGCAGGAGCAGGCCGATCAGCATGAGGCCGACCCACAATTGTCTGCCGCGCCATGATCGTTTTTTCACCAATAGCCTCCTCGATGGCTCATCTCACATCTGTAGTCTCATTGATGGCAGTGTACCAGAGAAACAAAAAGGAAGAGCGAGAGCGATCCTTGAGTCCGCCCTGCGCTCCTCCCTCCGACATAGCCGCGCCAGATTTAGGGCTTCGGCATATTTTGGATGGCGTTGAACGCCTGTCGCGGGCTCCAGTCGGGGTTCAGGATACCGAACGATGCCTGCTCGTGGAACGGATTACCAGCGCCCTGCCACGTCACGGCAAAGTTCAGGTTCCAGACAAACATCGCGCCGACCCACGGAGCGTAGTTGTAGCGAGCAAGCTCGATCGCGCGCTTGATGTACTGCGCCTGCTCTTCCATCGAGTTGCACTGGCCGTATTCGTAGCCCGGCGTGTTGTTCTGCGTCGCCCAGCCGAACTCCGTCACCCACATCTGACGATCCGACAGGCCTTCTTCGACCATGATCTGGCGGATCTGCTCAAGACGGCGGAAGTAGAACTCCATGTTGCCGTTCCAGGTGTCGCAGATGTTGGTGATGTTGCGGCCCGGATCGGGCAGCGAGTCCGGCGGATTGAGTGTGCCTGCCGGGTGAACGCCGACGACATCCATGTGCGCGCGGAAGCGCGGATCGCGGAACATCGCCCGGAAGTAGGTCAGATCGCTGTAGGCGACGTTGGACTTGTTGGTTTCAGTGGGCGTGGGCGAGCCCGAAACGACGATCGCGTTCGGATCGGCGGCCTTGATCGCATTGTAGCCTGTGACCAGCAGATCGACATAGAACGGCGCTTCCGCGACCACACCGCCATTCTCGACGGCGTAGTTCTGCTCGTTCCAGATCTCGTAGGCGTGGACCCGGCCACGGTAGCGCGTGGCGAGCGCGCCCATGAACTGTCCAAAGCGTCCGAAGTTTGCCCTGGTGGGCATGCCATGCCCGCCGTCCGAGGTAGCCCAGCCGGGCGCGCGCACGACGCTGAAGAGCAGCCTGACCTTCTTCGCGTCCGCCTCCGCAACGACCTTATCAAGCTCACCCCAGGCGATCGAGCCGTCGGCGTTCATGTGATCCTGCCACGGCACCTGCTGGCGAATCCACGTTCCGGTGCCGGAGTAGTTGTTGGCCTCGAAAGCGTTCTTGGCAAGTGTCAGCGTGCGCTCGCGATCGACGTAGTAGAGCTGCGCGTTCGAGCCGTAGATGAACGGCTCCGGCAGCGAGCCGGCAGGCTCGCGATAGTTGAACGCATCGCCATCGATCTTGTCGGGATTCTGCTTGGCATACTGATCGCCAAGGCGACCAAGCAGCACGCGATAGGCTGGATCACGCTCGTTGGGATGGAACTCGAAGCGGTTGCGCTCGAAGTACTGCACCCAGTATGTCTCGCCCGTATCGGGGTTGCGCTCCTGGAACGGCTCCGACTTGGGATAGCCAAAGACCAGCAGGCCGCCGTACTGCTCCCAGAACGACTTGAACGGACCCCTGGTGGCATCGTTGCGCAGCGTGTGCTGAGTCTCGCGGAACCAGGTCTGGTTGGCGTTGGAGGGGATCGAGGCGACTGGCCTGAAGGGCTCTTCGTTCTCGCGGCCCTTGATCAGCTCGTTACCAAGCAGGCGGCCCAGGACATAGAATCGGTTGCCGTCGCGGCCAAAGTTTTCTGGATGCTCTTCAAGCACCGCGCGCTCAAAGTACTGTACGCGGTAGAACTTACCGGGCTCGGTAAAGCTCTCCTGCACGAACGGCTCTGAGATCGGATAGCCCAGAATGCGGAGTGCATTCGGCGTGCTCTTCCAGAACTGCCAGTACCAGTTATGCGCGGCATGGCCTGACTCTTTAAAATATTGAACTTGCGGGGGCGGCGGGCTTGCCTCGGCGAGCGTTGGAAGCACCAACAGCGCGGCGAGCAAGACGAGCAGAGCGCTGACAGACGCGCGTCGTCGCATGGATTCCTCCTTGGGGCGTGTATCAGCCCAAAACCAGTACGCAGACATCGTTAGAAGCGGCTTCATTATACGTTTGAAGCGCTGATGTCAATGTGATAGACCGCTGAACCGACGCTACCACGTCGCTGACGGGCTGCCGTTACCGCGCGCTCGACCGCTTCCTCAGGTGTTGTCACGGCCTCGACGAGCGACTCTGCGCCGCTGGGTGCCCAGCTTTGCAGGCCCACAACGGTTAGGCCCGCTCGACGGGCCAGCGCGATCTCGGAGAGCGTGCCCCAGCCGCCGCCAACGGCGATGACCGCCTCGGCGCTGTGGATCAGGATCGCATTCCGAGCCTCGCCCATTCCGGTGACAATCGGCAGCGCCACCGACGGATTTGCGGCGAGTGCATCCGTCGATGGAAGCAGACCAACGGTAAGACCGCCAGCTTGCCGCGCGCCCCGGCATACCGCTTCCATCACACCACCCAGGCCGCCGCACAGCACAATCGCGCCGGAGCGCGCCAGGCCAAGCCCGACGGCTTCGGCAAGCGCCAGTATCGGCGTATCTGCCTGGCCGGGGCCACAAACTGCAATGCGGAGTGGTGTTATCAATGCGGGTACTTTCTAGCATGAGGCGCACAGGGGAGCCTATTTCAGGTCTATCAGCGGGGCCATTATACCAAGCTAGGCCGAGGCGTCAAGCCGCGCATGTGCCACGGGCGTGTAGCGCGCGCCCTCCGGACGCAGCTCGGATCGCATCAGCACGATCTGGTCGACCGCAAATGCGATCTTCTGTAGTACACTGGTCTGAGCCACAGCGCGGCTCATCGAGGCAAGCGCGTCGGGCGTTGGATCTTTGGGGCTGCGGCCAAGCGTCAGGTGCGGGCTAAAACGGCGCTGCTCGGTTGGAAAGCCCAGCGGCGCGATCCGTCGCTCGACATCGGCCTGCACCTGCTCAAGCGCCGCGAGATCGCCCGTCACGCCCAGCCAGACCACACGCGGTCGCTTCGGGTTCGGAAACAGGCCCAGCGCGTCGGTGCGCAGCGTAAAGGGGCGGTGGCCCGCAGCGGCGCGCTCCAGCTCCTCGATGATCGCAGGCACCAGCGCGGCGCGCGTGCCGCCGAGAAACTTCAAGGTCAGGTGCGTACCCTGCGGATCGCTCCAGCGTACGGCCTGGGTCTGCCGCCTGAGCTGCGCTTGCAGATCGTGTAGCAACTGCTTAACATCGTGCGGCAGATCGATCGCGATAAAGAGACGTAGGTGGTGATCCATCGAAACCTCTCCCAACATGGGCTACAGCCTATCGGCTTGACAGTATAATAACGGTCGATGATACTACGACTCCCGCATGAAGGAGATCAGCGTGAACCATCCCGCCAGCCCAGAGCCAGAGGTACTGCTCAACAACCTTCGACTCCTCTGCGCCCAGCCCTCCGTTTCGGGGCAGGCGCGCGGACTAGCCGAGTGCGCCGATAGCGTCGTCGCGATTCTACGCGATGTTGGCCTTGATTGTCGGCTGATTCCAGCGTCGGGAGCGCCGATCGTCGTCGGGCGCTACGATGCCAGCGCCGAGCGGACCCTGGTGATCTATGGGCGCTACGATGTTCCGCCGACCGGCCTGCGGCGGAGCTGGACCAACGAGCCGTTTCGTCCCGCGATCGAGGACAACAAGCTGTACGCCCGTGGCGCTGTCGTCAAAGGCGAGCTGGTCGCGCGGGCGGCGGCGCTCCAGACGTTGATCAACCAGCGCCTGCCGATGAACGTGGTGGTGGTGGTGGAAGGCGAGAGCCTGATCGGCAGCCCGCATCTCGGCGCGGTGCAGGATACGCTGGGGCCGTGCGATCTCTGCCTGTGGAGCGGCGGCGGCTTCGATGGCGCGGGATTGCCCTTGCTCTATACCGGCGTCAAAGGTCTGTTGCAGGTCGAGCTTCAGGCGACGACGGCCAGCACCGTGCTGCCTCCCACGTACGCCGCGACCGTACACAATCCGATCTGGACGCTCGTGCTGGCGCTCAGCAGCATCAAGAGCGAGTTCGAGGAGATCCTGATCGAGGGTTTTTACGACGAGATCGTGCCGCCGAGCCGCCAGGCGCTCAACGCCGTACAGCGCCTGGATGTCGGCGATCAGGCGCGGCGCGATGCCTGGGGCGTCAGCCAGTTTTTGGCCGGAGTCAGCGGCGCGATGCTGGCGCGGACCGAAACCTTCTCGCCAACCTGCAACATCAGCAGCCTGAGCGTCGGCGGCGGCAGCGTCCCATCGATTCCACAGCGTGCCAGCGCCGAGCTTCAATTTCAGCTCGTACACGATCTGCAACCGGCACGACTCCTGGAGCTTTTAAAGGCCCACATGGAGACGCGCGGCTTTACCAATCTGCGGGTGACACAGCTTCCCGGCGCGTACGGGCCGGTCCAATCGGCGGAGCTACCCTTCGATGCGGCGCAGGCTGCCGCGCCGATCTATGGACAACCGGCGCATGTGCTGCCGCTCGCGCCATTTGCCGCGCCCGCCGCAGTGCTCGCGCCGGACGCGCCGCTGATAAGCTGCGGGCTGGAGCGTCCGACCAGCTCGCTCTTCGGCCCCGACGAGCATGTGCCGCTGGACGATCTGACGGCGCATACCCGGCTGCTGATCGAGCTGATCACGCGCATCGCCGTTTGACAAGCGGTGTAGGGCGTGGTATGATGCCCTATGTCGTCGCGGCGTGGAGCAGTGGCAGCTCGTCGGGCTCATAACCCGAAGGTCGCAGGTTCGAATCCTGCCGCCGCTACCATCTTGAATTGCTCATGTTGCTGGTACATCTTGTATCGCAGCATGAGCAATCACATTGCAAGCCAACACACGCTGGGGTAGCTCAGATGGTTAGAGCGTGGGATTCATAACCCCAAGGTCGAGAGTTCGATTCTCTCCCCCAGCACCAGCATCGAAACCGGTTCCGTAGGGAGCCGGTTTAGTTATTTTCGGGTCACGGCATGGCAACGCTTCTTGAGCAGGTCAGCGCTTTCAGCGATCGGTATGCGCTGCTGGGCACGGGCGCGACCGTCGTCGTGGCGGTTTCGGGCGGGCCGGACTCGCTGTGTCTGCTGCATCTGCTGCACGGGCTCGCGCCGGAGCGGAAGCTGCGGCTGCATGTCGCCCATCTGGATCATCAGCTCCGTCCAGACTCCGCCGCCGATGCCGAGTTTGTCGCGCGCACTGCCGCCGCGTGGCGCTTGCCGGTAACGCTTGGCCGTGAAGATGTCGCGGCTATCGCCCGTGAGCGGCGCACAGGTATCGAAGCTACCGCGCGTGCCGTACGCTTGCGCTTCCTGGTCGAGACAGCGCAGACGGTCGGAGCGGAGACGATCGCGCTGGGGCACACCGCCGACGACCAGGCCGAAACCGTGCTGCTGCGGCTGCTGCGCGGCGCGGGTCCGAGTGGACTCGGCGCGATGCGGCCCAGGCGCACCGCCGATGTCGACCTGCTGCAACCGGAGCAGCCGCCGATCGCGCTGGTTCGACCGCTGCTCGAAACGACTCGCGCGCAGGTCGAGGCACACTGTGCCGAGCATCATCTTGAGCCGCGCTACGATTCCTCGAACCAATTGCCGATCTACCTGCGGAATCGTGTTCGGGATCACATTATTCCGCTGTTAAAAACGTATAATCCTAGTATTGTGGCGACACTAGGGCGTACAGCACGGGTATGCGCCGAAGAGGACGATCTGCTGAACGAGCTGGTGGAGCGCGCCTGGCAGGATGTAGCCCAGCTACAGGCCGATGGCATCCTGCTCGACCGACAGCACTTTATGCAGTTGCACCGGGCCTTGCAGCGCAGGCTGCTCCGTAAGGCGGCGCAGCTTCTCGCAGCGCAGGCCGAGCTTGAGGCCAGGCACATCGACCTGATCCTGGCGGCGATCGTCGATGGACGGCGGCGGGTTCAACTCCCGCAGAAGCTCTGGCTACACATTCGACGTACCACGCTATGGCTCAGCGCCGAGACGGGCGCTTGAGCACGATGCTTGGAGAGCATGAGAGGAGCAGATGGAGCATAATCAGGGAAACATCCACGACGAGATCGCCTATGTTTTGTTGGATCACGATCGCATCCAGCAGCGCATTCGTGAGCTTGCGCAGCAGATTAGCCGCGACTATGCCGATGTGAGCGAGCTCTTGCTCATCGGCGTGCTCAAAGGCTCGATTATGTTTATTGTGGACCTGGCACGCTCCTTGCAACGGCACATCACGCTGGACTTTATTGCGATCTCATCCTATGGACAGGCGACCGAGACAAGCGGTGTGGTGCGTATTCTCAAAGATCTCGACACCGACATCGGCGGCAAGCATGTGCTGATCGTCGAAGATATTGTCGATAGCGGCTTGACGCTGGCCTACCTGCGGGAAAGCTTGCAGCGCCGCAACCCTGCCAGTCTGCGCGTGTGTACGCTGCTGAACAAGCCCAGCCGACGCAGAGCCGATGTCCAGATCGATTACAGCGGATTTGATATTCCTAATGAATTTGTGGTTGGGTACGGCTTGGATTATGCCGAGCGTTACCGGAATTTACCGTATGTAGGCGTGCTGCATCCTGAGATGTACGCGCAAAAGCAGTAAATGCAATGCCCATCCGATGATGGGTAAGAGGCAGCGAGTCACGAAAGGAACGACTCATGGGAGATAATCGCTGGCTGCGTAACAGCTTCGTCTATCTTATTATCCTGGTTGCAGCGCTGGCGTTGATCGCACAGTATATCAACGGTACGGGCACTGCCGGATCGCAAGGTCTGACGTTCAACCAGGTGATCGACGGAGCGCTGAAGGGCGACATCTGCCGACTGGTCGAGTCGGCGGACGGCAGCACGCTCACCTACTATACGCGCCAAGGTGGCTGCGATGAGAACGCCAAGCCCGCCGGTCGCGTCACCAAGAGCGACCGCACTCCTGTTGCAGAGTATCTGGAGACGGTCAAGAGCACCGAGCTACAGAAGGTTCTGGCGCAGCGGGCAGCAGGCCAGGATGTGCCGATTCCCGACTTCAAGGAGCCTGAGCTGAGCACCGAGAAGCCACCGGCGTGGGGCGGTATTCTGAGCGCCTTCACGGTGGTGCTGCCGATGCTGCTGCTGATCGGGTTCTTCGTCTTCTTTATGCGCCAGGCGCAAGGCTCGAACAACCAGGCGCTCAGCTTCGGCAAGAGCCGCGCGCGGATGTTCACGGGCGATAAGCCGACGGTGACATTTGCCGATGTGGCGGGCCAGGAAGAGGCCAAGCAAGATCTGACCGAGGTGGTCGAGTTCTTGAAGTTCCCCGATAAGTTCGCGCAGCTCGGCGCGCGTATTCCGCGCGGCGTGCTGATGGTTGGCCCTCCAGGCACCGGCAAGACGCTGCTTAGCCGCGCGGTTGCGGGCGAGGCGGGCGTGCCCTTCTTCTCGATCTCCGGCTCCGAGTTCGTCGAGATGTTCGTCGGCGTGGGCGCAAGCCGCGTGCGCGACCTGTTCGATCAGGCCAAGCGCAACGCGCCCTGTATCATCTTCATCGACGAGATCGACGCAGTGGGTCGGCAGCGCGGCGCGGGCCTGGGCGGCTCGCACGACGAGCGCGAGCAGACGCTCAACCAGATCCTAGTCGAGATGGACGGCTTCGACACCAACACCAACGTGATCGTGATCGCGGCGACCAACCGGCCCGACGTGCTCGATCCGGCGCTGGTGCGGCCCGGACGCTTCGACCGCCAGGTGATTCTGGACGCGCCGGATATTCGCGGGCGGCTGGATATTCTCAAGGTGCATACCAAGGGCAAGCCGCTCAACGAAGATGTCAACATGGAGGCGATCGCCAAGGTGACGCCGGGCGCTTCGGGCGCGGATCTGGCGAATATCGTCAACGAGGCGGCGATCCTCGCGGCGCGGCGCGGCAAGAAGCGCATCAGCATGCTCGATCTTGAGGATGCGACCGAGCGCATGATGCTGGGCGGTCCTGAGCGGCGCTCGCGGGTGATGACGCCTGAGGAGAAGCGGCTGACGGCGTATCACGAGGCCGGTCACGCGATCGTGGGCGCGGCAATGCCCAAGGCCAATCCGGTCCACAAGATCACGATCGTGCCGCGCGGACGGGCTGGCGGCTATACGCTGTTCCTGCCTGAGGACGATCAGAACTATCGCACGGTGCAGCAGTTCGAGGCCGAGATGGCCTACGCGCTGGGTGGTCGTGCCGCCGAGGAGCTGATCCTGGTGGACTACACCACGGGCGCGGGCAGCGACATCCAGGCCGTGACGCGCACGGCGCGCGCGATGGTGACGCGCTTCGGCATGAGCGAAAAGCTCGGCCCGATCCAGCTAGGCGAGGCGCAGGAGATGATCTTCCTGGGCCGCGAGATCTCGGAGCAGCGCAACTATTCCGAGGAGACGGCGCGCCAGATCGACCTCGAAGTGAAGCGGCTGGTCGATACCGCGCACGAGCGAGCCCGGATCGTGCTGGAGCAGAACACCGAGGTGCTGCACGATCTGTCGAACAAGCTGCTTGAGATCGAGACTTTGGGCGGCGAGGAGCTGCGCGAGATCTTGAGCCGCGTCAAGCGCTACGATCCGAGCGGCAACGGACGCGCCGCGCCGCTGCCATCGCCGCAGAACAGCGTCGTGGTTGCGCCGGGCAGCACCGCCACCGAGCTGTAAGCATCCGCCAATCGACGGCAGCCCACGGTCTAGGCCGTGGGCTTTCTGTTTGCACGAGGGCCGATCGCGGCCTATAAAGAGCGACGGGGCGGACTGTGCCACGGTTGCCCATCGTCGCGCGGCTGGCTATAATGAAGGCTGCAAAAGCTGTTGCAAAGGAGATAGATGTATGTCAGGCCATTCCAAATGGCACTCTATTCGTCGCACAAAAGGCGTTCTCGATCAGAAGCGCGGCGCGCTCTTCACCAAGCTGGCGCGTGAAATAACGGTCGCGGCGCGTGAAGGCGGCAGCGGCGATCCCGAGATGAACTTTCGCCTGCGTCTGGCCGTGGACAAAGCCAAGCAGAACAACATGCCGAGCGATAACATCCAGCGCGCGATCGACCGGGGCATGGGCAAGGGCAGCGAAGCGGCGATCGACGAAATTTACTATGAAGGCTATGCGCCGGGCGGCGTGGCGATCATCGTGCAGGCGGCCACGGATAACCGCAACCGCACGGCTGCCGAAGTGCGCTCGACCTTTACCAAGGGCGGCGGCAACCTGGGCGAGAGCGGCTCAGTCTCGTGGATGTTCGAGAACAAAGGTCTGATCACGCTTGAGTTTCCCGACGGCCAGAAGTTCGATCCCGACGAGGTGATGTTACAGGCGATCGACGCGGGCGCGGATGATGTCGAGGTCGACGGCAATCAGGTGGAGGTCTATACCGCGTTTGAAGATCTCAACGCGGTGCGGACGGCGCTTCAGGCGCAGAGCTTGCCGATCACCAATGTCGAGCGGCTGATGAAGCCGACCACGCCGTTCACGCCCGACAGCGAGACGACCGCCATGCAGGCGCTACGGCTGATGGAAAAGCTCGAAGATCTGGACGATGTGCAAAAGGTCTTTTCTAATCTGGACGTGTCGGAAGACCTGGCCGAGAAGTTTGCCGAGTCGGCCTGAGAAGAACAAAGACGCCCAGAGGGCGCCCGGAACAAAGAACAAAGAGTATGACGTGGTGCATTCTCTTTGTTCCTTGTTCTGATGAAAACTAGCTTGCGAGCCGTCAGGCGGGCGCTTGGGAGCGTCCTCCCAATATCCCTTTCTGATGCGGAATCGTGTGTTTCTCGAACCGGCTCCCGGATCATGGATTAGCAAGGAGAGGAACGAGCAAAGGGCAAGCAAGGTCAACCTCCTGTTTATGCTTTGTTTCCATCGAACATCGGATTGGCAACGGTATCTCGGCTGCCATCTGTTCTTTGTTCTTTGTTCCGTTGTTCTTAATTGTCTATGCGTACACTAGGTATCGATCCCGGCACCGCGATCATGGGCTGGGGCATCGTCGAAGAAGATGGGCAGGGCGGGCTGCGCTGTGTGGACTATGGCGCGCTGACCACGCCCAAGGAGCTGGCGCTGCCGCAGCGGCTCCAACTGCTCCACCGGGGCCTGGTGGCGCTGATGGAGCAGTACCGGCCAGAGACTGCGGGCATTGAGGAGCTATTCTTCTCCAAAAACGTGACAACCGCGCTGGCGGTGGGCCACGCGCGCGGGATCGCGCTGCTGGCGCTGGCCGATGCCAGCATTCCGATTCAGGAGTACCGCCCGATGGCAATCAAGCAGGCTGTCGCCGGGTACGGGCACGCCGACAAAAAACAGATGCAGGATATGGTGCGGCTCACGCTGGGGCTGGATACGATCCCCAAGCCGGACGACGCCGCCGACGCGCTGGCGATTGCGATCTGCCACGCCTACACCGGCCCGATTCTGGAGCGCTATCGAGAGGAGGGATGATCGGGAGCGCGCGAGATCTCTCGCCTGGCGCGTCCGATAGAGCTATGTCAGCACCCTGGCAACCACCGGATCTCGACGAAATTCGTCCCGATCGCTTTATCATCAACAACGGCAAGCTGCGGCCCTTCCTGAAGGGCGAAGGCGTCACCGTCGGCAAGTTCTTCGAGCTTGTCACCTGGCGGCGCGACGGGCTGATCGCGCGGCTGCGCGGGCGGGGATTCAACGTCCGCACGCTGGCCGATCGCGTCGCGGCGCTGCGCGGAGTCCAGCCGGTGCCGCCGCTTGGCGCTGCGGGCCTGCGGCTGCTGAGCCATCCCAAAGAGCACATCGCAACCTTCGAGCGCGCGCAGCTCCACTGGTGCGACGTGCCGGTCGTCGATCACGGCGGCAAGCCCGCCGTCTGGCTGCGATCGGGCGCGGCGGTGCGGCGGCGGAAAGGACGCGGCCACGCGGATTATTACATTGCCGCGCTCACCAGCGGCGACCAGATCAACTTCCTGCCCGCCAAAGAAGCCGACGCGCTGCTCCATGCCTACGGGCAGATCGCCCAGGAGCAGCCTGTAGTGCTGCGCTACCACACGCGAGAAGATGTGTACCTGATCCCACAGCGTCAGGCGCTCCTCCCGCCACCACATCAAGAAGTCCTCAGGCTACTCTCCTACGACAAGGCCGAGGCGTGGACGATCCCAGCGGCTGCCTTCGAGCTAGCCCAGGCGGTGCTCGCCAAGCTTGCGATCCGGCTTGAGCCGACAGAAGAACAATGAACCGGGCGCCCTCCGGTTTGAACTCCCCGATCCCCGATCCCTGATCTTGAAACTTGGAACTCCCCCCAGATTGCAACCAAAATCGCATAACCTGTGTTTCAGGAGATAGAGAGATCGAAGCGGCTCGATCGACGAGGCTCACGGCACAGCGCTCCTTCGACTCTCCTGGTCAGGCCGACGCGGGATGCGAACGAGGAGGCAGTCATGTGGCACTGGAACAACGACTGGCTTGTGCAAGAACGACAAAGGGATCTGCTGCACGAAGCGGAGCGACAGCACGTGCTGCGGATCGTTCTGGCGCAGCGCCAGCCGACGCCGCGATCTTACGGTCCGGTGCTGGTCTGGTTTGGGCGGCGGCTTAGCACATGGGGCGCGCGTATTCAGGCCCGCTACACACCGCTGGAATGGTGTGGAGATGCGTACGATGCCGGCATCGGCGTGCCGCGTGGGCGATGAATCGAGGGCAGGAGCGGCCTTGGTTGGGCACGAGGCTGCCGGAAACATCCGGGGAGGGTACAATGGTCGCGATAATGATCCTGGCCGTGCTGCTGATCGGGCTGATTGCCTTCGATCTTGCCGCTCTGCGCTGGGGTATCGACAGCAGCATCGAGGTTGCCAGGCCCGATACAGAGTGGCAGCGCTGGCGAGGTGTTCATGGTGAGTGATCGGCATGTCGATCCGCAGATCGCCGATCTCCAGGCGGCGCTGGCCGCCGATCTGGATAGCTGCTTCGAGCGCCTGGTGCTGACGTTTCAGGATCGGCTGTATGCGTTCGCACTGCGGCTCACGCACAGCCCGCAGGATGCCGAAGAGATCGCGCAGGATGCCTTCGTGCGCGCGTACCGGGCGCTGGCGGGCTACGCGCCGGAGCGGGTAGCGACGCTGGCGCTCCGCCCGTGGCTGTATCAGATCGCGCTGAACGTCTTTCGCAACCGCGTGCGCGGTCGCCAGCTCAAGCTCGTGCCGCTGGACGACGTAGGAGAGGATCGGGAGGGTGAGCTAGCCGACGATCACGAGCTACCCGATGTGGCGCTGGAGCGCTCCGAGCGCGAGCACGAGCTGAGCGCGCTGGTAGCAGCGCTGCCGGAGCGCTACCGTATCGCCGTGGTGCTGCGGCACGTCGAAGGCTTTGGCTACGGCGAGCTGGCCGAGCTGCTGAGCCAGCCCGTGGGAACGATCAAAGCAAACGTCCATCGCGGAACGCGGCTGCTCCGCGTGGCCTTAGAACAACAGATGCATGAGGTGGATTGATGGCCCCACACGATCACAGCTCACTCGCCGAAGCGCGCCAATTCGTCCGCAGCCTGCGCCAGCTTGAGGCCGCGACAGCACCCGGCTCGCTGCTGCCGGGCGTGCTGATCCGGCTGGGCCTGGGCGATGCGTACGCCTTCCTCGACACGCCGATCGGGCCGCTCTTCGTGGCCTACAACGAGCGTGGGATTTCCGCCGTGCTCCACGCCGAGGATGCGGCCATGTTCGAGGCCGCCTTTCGCGATCGGTTTCAGCGCTCGATTCATGCGGTCGATACGCTACCAGCGGAGATGGCGGAGGCGCTCAACGAGCAACTGAGCGGCGTGCCGCGCCCGGATCTGCGCTTCGATCTGCGCCAGCTCACCGAGTTCGAGCGCGCCGTGCTGCTCAAGGCGCTGGAGATTCCGCGCGGCGAGGTACGGCCCTACCACTGGGTGGCGCGTGAGATCGGACGACCCAAGGCGGTGCGCGCCGTTGGCTCGGCGCTGGGACACAACCCGGTTCCGCTGCTGATCCCGTGTCATCGCGTGGTGCGCAGCGATGGGCGGATCGGCCACTACATTTTCGGCAGCGAGAACAAGCATAAGCTGCTGACGGTCGAAGGTGCCGATCCCGATCTGCTGGAGCGGCTGGCGCGCTCCGGCGTGCGCTACTTCGGCGACGAGGCCGAGCACACGTTTTGTTTTCCAACGTGCGGGGGGATGCATCATCGCGCCGATGCTCAGAAGCTTGTGCCGTTCCACTCCGACAAAGAGGCGACCGCCGCAGGCTATCGTCCGTGCCAGACGTGCCGCCCCGCGATTGGCGCGTAGCGCGATCGACGATCCTCGCCGATGGGGATCGAAGGGCATACTGCCATAACAAAGAGGCTGGAGTGTGCGTCCAGCCTCTTGTGTTTGGGATTGCAGACGATCGAGTTAGCGGCGACGGTTGCGCAGGAACGGTGGAATGTCCAGATCGTCCGAGACGTTGTTGAACGACGGCTGCGGTCGCTGCTGCGGCGCTGGCGGCTGCGGCTGCTGGCGCTGCTGATAGGCGGGCTGCTGCTGATGCGGCGGCTGGCTCGGCAGCACGTTGCTGGCGACGTTGGGGAACGAGCGCGAGCGCTGCACGTTGCGCGGCACGCTATCAAAGCCGGTCGCGATCAGCGTAATCTTGACCTCGTCGCGCATGTTCGGGTCGATCGTCGCGCCGAAGATGATGTTGGCGTCGGGATCGGCGGCGCGGGCGATGATGTCTGCGGCCTCGTTCAACTCCTGAATGCCCATGTCCTCGCCGCCCGACACGTTGAAGAGCACGCCCTTCGCGCCGTCGATCGACAGCTCAAGCAGCGGCGACGAGATCGCCATGTTGGCCGCGTCGACCATGCGGTTATCGCCGGAGCCGCGTCCGATCGCCATCAGGGCCGAGCCCGCCTGGGTCATGATCGCCTTCACGTCGGCGAAGTCCAGGTTGATCAGGCCGGGCTGCATGATCAGATCGGAGATGCCCTGAATGCCCTGGCGCAGCACATCGTCGGCCATGCGGAACGCCTCCAGCATCGACGTGTTGCGGCTGGTGATCTGCAACAGACGATCGTTCGGGATCACGATCAGCGTATCGACGACGGGCTTGAGCTGCTCGATGCCCTGCTCGGCGACTTTGCGGCGATGCGCGCCCTCGAAGGTGAAGGGCCGCGTCACGACGCCGACCGTCAGCGCGCCAAGCTCCTGAGCGATGCTGGCGATCACCGGCGACGAGCCGGTGCCGGTGCCGCCGCCCATACCGGCGGTGATAAAGACCATATCGGAGCCTTTCAGCTCTTCGTACAGCTCCTCGGTCGTCTCCTCGGCTGATTTCTGGCCGATCACCGGATTGCCGCCCGATCCCAGGCCCTTGGTCAGCTTATCGCCGATCTGGATGCGGGTCGGCGCTTTGGAATGCATCAGCGCCTGCGCGTCGGTGTTGACGGTGATAAAGTCAACGCCCTGCACGCCCATCTCGATCATCCGGTCGACGGCATTCGATCCGCCGCCGCCCGTGCCGACCACTTTGATCATCGCCTGGCCGGTACCCAACAGCTCAAAGTTCCGCCCATCCATACCTGCCTCCGCTCGCAGTGGGAAGTGAGCAGCGTACAGAGTCGTCGCGACCCTCCACGCTGTCCACTGCCCGCTGCACTAGGGTAAAAATTCTTTTAGCCAACCTTTGAAACGATCATAGACATTGCGCCAGTTGCCGGGCTCGCGCGGCAACGTCAGCGAGCCGCCGGGCTGTCGCAGCCCATTCGTCATACCCCATTTGACGAGGCCGACGCCCGTCGCGTACGGCGGCGAGTCGACCGCGTCGGAGAGTCCGGTGAGATTCGACGGAGTGCCGATCCGCACCGGCATGCCTAACATCTCGCGTACCAGCTCATCGAAGCCGGGAAGCTGCGACGAGCCGCCCGTGAGGACGATCCCGGCAGGCAGCAGGCCCTCATAGCCCGATCGCCGAATCTCGGCGGCGATCAGCTCGACAATCTGCTCAGCGCGCGCCTGGATAATCTGGTTGAGATAGTAGCGGCTGATCTCCTGGTGCTCGCCCGGCGCGAACGACTCGGTCTTGATCAGATCCTCCTCGCCCTCCTCAGGCTCTTTCGCGATTGCGGAGCCGTACTTGAGCTTGAGATACTCCGCCGTGTTGTGCGGCGTGTGCAGCACATACACAATATCGTTGGTCAGGTGGTTGCCGCCGACCGGGATCACCACGCTGTGCCAGATGCCGCCCTGGATAAAGATCGCGATGTCGGTCGTGCCGCCGCCGATGTCGACCAGCACCACGCCGCGATCTTTGTCCTCCGCCGTCAGCACGGCCTCGCCGCTCGCCAATGGCTGCAAGACCAGATCGTCGATGATCACACCAGCGCGCTCGACGCTCTTGATCAGATTTTGGATCGCCATGACCTCGCCGGTGACGATATGCGTCTCGACCTCAAGGCGGTAGCCCGACATGCCGACAGGATCGCGAATGTTCTCGTGGCCGTCGACGATATAGGCACGTGGGATCACATGAATTATCTCGCGCTGCGTCGGGATTGCCACCGCCTGGGCCGACTCGACCGCCCGCGAGACATCCATCGTGGTAATCTCATGGTCGGGCCGTGAGATCGCGACGACACCACGGCTGTTGAGCGACTGGACGTGCTTTCCGGCAATGCCGACGTAGGCCGTGCCGATGCGGTAGCCGCTCAGGCGCTCCGCCTTTTCGACCGATGTGGCAATCGCATTGACCGCATCGTCGATGTTGACGACGACCCCTTTATCAAGACCCTTGGAGGGTGTCAGCCCAACGCCCAGGACGTTAATCCGACTATCGGGGCGGACCTCGGCCACCATGGTGCAGATTTTGGTGGTTCCAACGTCAATGCCGACGACAGTGCGATTCATAGTTCATCCTTTCGGCAGTTAAGGTGGCTGATGGTCGGAAAGCATTTGTAATTTTAACTGTAAAGCCAGCCATCAACTTATCCACGATTATACGATAGACGATCGTGCCATGCAACGAACTGTTTGTTACTCCAAGATTACAGGAAGTGCTGACGAAATTCCTAATCAACGCTAAACAGTTGGTATGCTCCTGACAGTACTAAATGCTTTACGATCGTCTGTACGTCTATCTAAACGCTTAAACATCGGCCTGGATACGCCTCAGCGGTAGTACGGCGTCGTCGTCCGCAGATCGACGACCGAGAAGGCCGTATTCTCGCGCAGCAGGTGGATCAAGATCGCCAGCTTTTCGTCCAGCCGCTCGCTTTTGCCGATGATCGCCTGTTTGTTGTCGCCCACGATCAGCGACACGCCCAGGCCCGCGTCCCACTCGATGCGCTGAAACGGCACCGGCAGCTCGGCAGCGCGCAGCGTGACGCGGCGGGCGACTTCGAGCGCATCGGGATCGACTTTATCGCCCGGCTTCAGCTCGCGGTTCGGCGTGGTATCCACGATCGCAACGCTGCTGACAAACGCCGGTCCGGGCGCCGTCTCCGTCCCCGAAAGCGCATCGGTCTGCGAGAGCGTCGCGGAGCCGCCGATGCCCTCGCTCCTGGCCGTCTCAGTGCTGCTGCTGGGCGGCTGGCCCGCCAGCACCAGGCCATCCCAGGTGACGGCATAGGGAATCCCGTTATGCGTCCAGCGCACCTCAGGGCGGCGCTCCGTCACCTGCACCACGACCGTATCGGGCAGGAGCACCTGCACCCTGGCGCGCTCGACATAGGGACTCTGCCGAATGCGCGACTCGATCTCGGCATCGCGGACCAGCCAGATCGACTGGCCCTGTACGGCGGCGAGCGCCTGAACGTCATCGTTGGAGAGCGCCATCGTGCCGCGCGCCACCACCGTCCGCACGACGTAGCCCGGCGAGGTCAGGGCATCGTAGAGCAGCCAGCCCGCCACGCCAAGCACGATCAGCGCCAGCAGCTTGCCGCTGCGGATGCTCCACAGCAGCACCCGCCGCACACCGGGCCGGGCCTGCGAAGCCTCGCGACGTTTTTCTGCCTCACGACGTTTTTCTGCTACGTTCGCCACTGGTTATCCTTCGGAAGAACAAAGAACAACGGAACAAAGAACAAATAAACCATCTACCTCTTTGTTCTTTGTTCTTTGTTTGCTTGTTCTACTCCCGCGTTCTTCGATCAGCGTGCCGCTCCAGCGCCAGCTCGATCAGCCGGTCCAGCAGCTTAGGATAAGGCAGGCCGGTTGCTTCCCAGAGCTTGGGATACATCGAGCCCGAGGTGAAGCCTGGGAACGTATTGACCTCGTTGAGATAGACCGCGCCGCTATCTTTGTCGAGCAGGAAGTCGACACGAGCCAGGCCCGCGCCGTCGATCGCCCTGAACGCATCGACCGCCATCCGCCGGACGCGATCGGAGGTCGCCGCGTCGATCGGAGCCGGGATCAGATATTGGGTGCGGCCTTCCAGGTACTTGTCGGCGTAGTCGTACCACTCGTTGGCGGGGATGATCTCGCCGACGACCGACGCCTGCGGGTCGTCGTTGCCCAGCACGGCCACCTCAAGCTCGCGCGGATTCACGCCCTGCTCGACGATCAGGCGGCGATCGTGCTCTGCGGCCAGATCCAGCCCCGCCGCCAGATCGGCGCGGCTGCGGCACTTGCTCACGCCCACGCTTGATCCGGCATTCGCGGGCTTGGTGAAGACGGGATAGCGCAAGGTTGCCTCGACCTGATCGAGCACGGCCTCGCGCTCGCGCTCCCAGTCGCGGCGACGCACCAGCAGATAAGGCACCTGGGGCAGGCCAGCCGCCGCGAATGCCGCTTTCATCACGCCCTTGTCCATGCCGACGGACGCCGCCAGCACGCCGCAGCCGACGTAGGGCACATCCGCGATTTCGAGCAAGCCCTGGAGCGCGCCGTCCTCGCCGTACATGCCGTGCAGCACCGGCACGATCACATCGAGCTGCTGGATCGGCGTCGGCTCAGCCGCGTCCGCGCCACGGGGCGCGAGCGGCGCTTCCGCCTGCGCCGCGTAGGACGGCTCGACATGCGCGCTTTCGTCGGGCAGCCGACCGCTGCTGGTATGCAGCGGCAGCGTCGATTGCACGACACCCGGCAGCGGATCGCGGGTCAGCAGCCGGAGATCGGCGGCCTGTTCCAGCGCCAGCAGGGGATCGCCGCCGACCATCCAGCGGCCCTGTTTGTCGATGCCGATCGGCACAATCTCATATCTATCCTGGTCGAGCGCCTCCATGACCGAGCGCGCCGACTTCAGCGAAACCTCGTGCTCGCTGTTGCGCCCGCCAAAGACCACGCCGACACGCGGTTTTCTGGTCATACCTGTTCCCCCACCACCTGGACCTCAAGCTCCATCGCGACGCCAAACTCGGCCAGCACGCGCTCGCGCATGATCTCCGTCAGCCGCAGCACGTCGCTGGCGGTCGCGCCGCCGAGATTCACAATATAGTTCGCGTGCTTGTCGGAGACGATCGCGCCGCCGACACGAGTGCCTTTCAATCGCGCCTGATCCAGCAGCTTCCCGGCGGTCGTGCCCTCCGGATTCTTGAAGACGGAGCCGCACGACGAGCCAGCGGGCGTTTTGCTCTTGCGCGACTCGGCAATCGCCGCCATCTCGGCGGACAGCCGCGCCGGATCGTCGCGAAACAGGCGGATCTCCGCCGCAAGGATCACTGTTGGGAGCACAAGGCCCTCGGCCCGACCCTGCCTCTCCTCTCCCATCGCCGCGACGGCAGAGGCCCGCCTGAGCGTGGGGCTGGGGCTAAGGGTGAGGGCCTGCGCCCGCTTCAGCGCGCTGCTGCGATAGCCATACTCGAACTGCGCTGCCGACCACTCCTCGACATTGCCGTCGCGCAGCAGCCAGGCGCGGATCAGATCGTGGGCCATATCGTCGCCGTAGCAGCCCGCGTTGCCGAAGATCGCGCCGCCGATCGTGCCGGGCAAGCCCTCGGCCCAGACCAGGCCACCGTAGCCCTGCGCCGCAAGCCGCCGCGCCGTGCCTGCCGTCGGCGCGCCCGACTCGATCCAGAGCCGGACATCATCGCCGCGCTCCTCGATGCGCGACTGGGCCGCGCGGTTGCGGATCACCAGGCCGGGATAGCCTCCATCAGCGACCAGGATATTCGTGCCGCCGCCCAGGATGAATACCGGGAGCGACTCGGCCTGCGCCCACTGCATCAGATCGCGCAGATCGTCGGCGCTGGCGGCGTTGGCAAAGTAGCGCGCCGGACCTCCGATCCGCCACGATGTGTAGCGCGCCAGCGGCTCGTGCTCAAGCAGCTCTAGTTTGTTCAGTTCACGGTTCAAAATACATATTCCCAGTTTCAAGTTCAGGGTTTCCCCTTGTTCCCTTGTTTGTTCCTTTGTTCTTCCTACCACAACACACGGAAAAGAGAAGAAATGGTGGGGACTCCCCACACCCCGGCCTAGCGGCCCCTTTGTTCTTCCAGCTCCGTCAATATCCGCTCGCCAACCTGATAGCCATCGCCCGCGCCGAGCGTCAGCAGCACATCGCCGGGATGAAGCAGCGCCAGCAGGTCGCGCGCCGACTGTGCCAGATCGCCGGACGCCGTGACGGCTGGATGACGCACATGCAGCGCGAGATACGTCGCGTCGATGCCCGGAAAATCGGTCGCGTGCTCCCGTGACGGGTAAATATCGCCGATCAGCACCACATCGGCATCGCCGAACGAGTCCGCGAAATCGTGCAGCAGCGCCGCCGTCCGGCTGAAGGTATGCGGCTGAAAATAGATCACCAGCCGCCGGTCGGGATAGCGCATCCGCGCCGCGTGAAGCGTCGCGCGCACCTTGGCCGGATTGTGCGCGTAATCGTCGATCACCGTGACGCCCGCCGTCTCGCCCTTCCACTCGAAGCGCCGCGCCGCGCCGTGAAACGCCTCAAGTGCGCGTAGTGCATCCTGTGGCGCGATACCAAACTGGGCCACCGCCGCGACCGCCGCCGCCGCGTTCTGCACGTTGTGTCTGCCAGGCACGCGCAGCCGCCCGCTCAGCGACTCTCCCGTCGGCGTGCGCAGCATGAAGCGCGTCCAGCCATCCGAAAGGCTCACATCGGCCACCCGCCAGGCGGCGGCCTCGACAAAGCCATAGCTCTGCCAGACGGCCTCAAGCGCCGGGCTACATGCGCGCACCCGCTCCACGCCGGGATCGTCCGCACAGCCGATCACCGCGCCGCGCACCTGCCGCACGAACTGCCCAAACGTCTGCTCGACCGAGTCGCGCGTCGGATAAATATCGACATGATCCCAATCGACGCTGGTGACGATTGCGACCTGTGGCACCAGGCCAAGCAGCAGCCGATCGTACTCGTCGGCCTCGATCACAAACGGGCCGTCGCCCCAGCGCGCGAAGCGCTGCAAGCCCGGCACCGGCCCGCCCGCCGGAACGATATACGCCGGATCGACGCCTAGCTCGCTCAAGATCACCGCGCACATCGCCGTCGTCGTCGTCTTGCCGTGAGTCCCGGCGATGGCAAGCGTCGGCTTGTGCAGCGACCACTCGTGCCACAGCTCGGCGCGCTTCAGCACCGGAATACCACGCTCACGAGCCGCGATCAGTTCGGGATGCTCCGACCGCAGCGCCGAGCTGGTCGCCACCAGATCCACGCCGCGCAGATGCTCCGCCGCATGGCCGACGTACATCGTCGCGCCGCGCTCGGCCAGCTCGCGGGTCAGCGCGTTGGCCTGCTGATCGCATCCGCTGACCTGATGCCCCTGATCGAGCAAAATATGAGCGATGGCGCTCATGCCCGCGCCCGCGCTACCGATCACGTGATAGTGGCTCATGGCCCTCTCCAGATATTCGGCAGCCGCAGAAACGCCAGCACCAGCAGAATAATCAGCAGAATCGCCACGAGCGTCGGCACGAACGCGACCACCGGCGACAGATCCTCGATCGTCGGGATCGTCAGCGTCGTGCCCTCCGGCGGAATGATCGGATCGTTGCGCAGCGCCCGCAGTTGGTTCAGAAAGCTATTGAGCGCGACGAACCAGAGCAGCCCGGTGATCGCGCCGAAGACCCCGCCCAGGAGCGCCTGACCGGCACTCCGGGTTGCGCGTGGCCTGGGGCCTTCCCGCCCTAGCTCGTAGGCCCACGAGTAGCGCGAGGTATAGACCAGCGTCGCCAGGAGCACAAACAGCGCGAAGCGCGCCAGCAAGAAGCGTCCGCTGTCGGGATCGCCAAAGATCAGATCGGGCGGCAGCGCCTCCGCGTCCACGTTCAGCAGCAGGCCAAAGACGCGCGGAATATTGATGATGATCCGATTGATAAAGTTGATCAGCGCCGTCGGGAAGATGACCGTTCCCAGCAGCACCAGCGCCATGCCCCCGGTAATGCCCACTTCGCGCCAGAAGCCGCGTCGCAACCCGATCAGCCCGAAGATCACAATGAACGGGACCAGCAAGGCCTGGAAGCTGTTGAACACAAGTGTCATCGCGTATGCCCCTGCCGCAGCGCCAGATCGATCACCTCATCGGCCAGACACGCCGCCGCATCGGGCCGTGCCAGCGCCGCGCTCTGCCGCGCCATCTCCTCGCGCGCCTGCCGATCGGTCAGCAGACGCCGCACCTCGCGGAACAGCGGCCCGTCGATGGGATTGCCCGCGCCGAGCATCGCGCTATCCGCCACCTTGACCGCCGCGCCGCGCGCCACCAGATAATCGGCGTTCTCGTCCTGATGCACGTACGGATACGGCACCAGCACCGCCGGAAGCTGTGCCGCCGGAAGCTCGGCCAGCGTCGAAGCGCCCGACCGCGCAATTGCCAGATCCGCCGCGCCGAACGCCTGGACCATCGTGCCGTGCAGATACGGAAACAGATGGTAGCGCGCCTGTAGCTCCGCCGGCAGCCGGTCCGCCGCCGCGCGCAGCCAGCTTTCATCGCCCTCGCGACCGCAGACATGGATGATATGCGCCAGGCTCAGCAGATCGGGCAGCAGCGCCTCGATCGCCCGGTTGATGCTGCGCGCGCCTCGGCTGCCGCCATACACGAACAGCACCGGCAGGTCATCGGCGATGCCGAAGGCCGCCCTGCTGCCCGCGCGATCGACCGTAAACAGCTCCTCGCGTGCGGGATAGCCCGTGATGATCGTCTTGCCGCGCGGCAGATACGCCAGCGACGGCTCGAACGAGCAGGCCACGCGATTGGCGATCCGCGCCAGCACCTTGACCGCCAGGCCGGGCACAATATCCGGCAGATAGATCATCGTCGGCACGCCAAGCTGCCGGGCCGCCACGAAGAGCGGAATACAGACGTAGCCGCCGGTGCCCAGAATCGCCGCCGGTCGCTCCTGCCGGATCAGCGCGCGCGCCTCGCGAATGCCGCGCGCGATCAGCGCGCTATTGCGCGCCAGTTGCAGCGGCCCGCGACCGCGCACCGCCGCCGCCGTGATCGCGCGAAATGGTAGCGTGCTCTCCCGCGTCACCAGCCCCTCCTCCATCCCGCCGAACGAGCCGACATAGACGAGCCGCCAGGGCGGCGCAGACTCACCGGCTGCGCCAGGTTCCGCCGCTGGGACTGGACCCGCTGCGGTCGCGCTTCCTGGCTGCGCTACGCTTCGGCTGTCGCTGGCTGCTGCTGCTAAGTCGTCGCCAGCCGCGATCGGTGACGGCGACAGCCTGGCGATCATTTGTGCGGGCAAAGCTGACGCTACGGCGAGCGCCGGATACACGTGGCCCCCGGTTCCCCCGCCGCACAAGAGCAGCGAAGGCCGGGACGAGGCCGATCGTTCGTCGCTTGCGCGGCCCGCTTGTGGCTGGACGCTCGACGACGGGCGAGACGACTGGTTCTGGTCGTTGATCATCGACATGCTTTGAAATATTGAGCAGCACGCCCATCGCGAACAAACACATCGCGAGCGACGTACCGCCGACCGAGATAAAGGGCAGCGTTTGACCCGTGAACGGGATCAGCGACGACACCACCGCCATATTCAAAAACGCTTGAAACGTAATCCAACTGGTAATGCCCACCGCCAGCAGCGCGGCAAACGGATCTTGCGAGCGCGCCGCGATGCGATAGCCGCGATACGCCAGCAGCAGAAACGCGCTCATCACCGTCAGCGTGCCGATCAGCCCAAGCTCCTCGCCAATCACGCTGAAGATCGCGTCGGCGTGAGCCGATGGCAGCCACAAGAACTTTTGCCGTCCCTGGCCCAGCCCGCGCCCGAACCAGCTACCCGACGCCAGCGCGTAGAGCGAGTGGATCGGCTGAAAGCCGCCGCCGCGCGGATCGGCCCAGGGATCGCGGAAGACCTGGATACGGGCGCTCGCGTGCGCCAGCGATTGGATCAGCACCCAGCCGACGCTGCCCGCGCCCGCCATGCCGACGCCGATATGTACCAGATTCGCGCCCGCCGCGAAGTAGACCGCCACCGCGATCAGCGTCAGCATCACCGCCGAGCTCATGTTGCGCTGCGCGTACATGATGCCGACCAGCAGGCCGACGATCAGGCCGAACGGGATCAGGCCAACCGTCATCGAGCGCAGCTTATCGCCACGGCCCATCAGCCACGCCGCGAGATACACAATCAGCGCGAACTTGGCGATCTCGGTCGGCTGAAACTGAAAGCCGCCGATCCTGATCCAGCGGTCGGCACCACCGGCGCGCGTCATGCTCTCCGGCAGCATCAGCACCAGGATCAGCAGCCCGACCGTCGTGCCGAAGAGCGGCAGCGCCAGCCGCCGCCACAGCCGATAGTCGACCCGCTGCGCCACCAGCAGGCCAGCGCCGCCGACGGTCATCCACATCAACTGCCGGATCAGGTAGTGCGTCTGGGAGTGACCTTCGTTGACGGCAATAAAGAAGCTGGAGCTGTACACCATCACCAGGCCAAACACAGACAGCCCCAGCACCAGCGCCAGCAGCGTGTAATCGGGTGGGCGGCGGTTTGAATCGATCATAAAGAACTTCCTCCCAACACAACGGCTACCAACGAAGCCACGCCATCGCAAAAAACCACAGCCTGTCTCAGGCGCTACCCAAACACGAACCAGAGCACTAATCCAGCCAGCAGTACGGCTGCGACAAGCCACCCGACCAGCGGCTGATCGCGCCGCTCGACCGTCGGCATGTAGCTGCGCCGCTCGATCACGTAGCGCGGCGACAGCGCCAGGCCCGCCACGCCGCCGATGACCATCCCGCCGATATGCGCCGAGTTGTCGATGTTGGGCACGATAAACCCGAACGCCAGATTGATCGCCGCCAGCGTCGCCATCTGCCCTAGCTGCATCTTCGACGCCTCCGCGCCGATGAATGTCCGCGATGTGTACGAGAACGCCGCGAGCGCGCCCAGCAGCCCAAAGATCGCCCCCGACGCGCCCACCGAGAGCACCGCCGGATTGAAGACGTAGCTCGCGATGCTGCCAGCCAGGCCCGACAGTCCGTAGATCGCCAGGAAGCGCGGCGTGCCATACACCCGCTCCGCCTCGGTGCCGAGCACATACAGCGCCCACGAGTTGAACAGCAGATGCATCAGGCTGCCGTGCAAGACCATCGGCGTGAGCAAGCGCCACCACTGGCCCGCGTCGATCAACGGGTTGTACTTCGCGCCCAGGATCAGCAGCGCATCGTTCCAGCCGACGAGATTGCCCAGCAGCGACGACACGCCATACATGATCACATTCACTGCCAGCAGCACATAGACCACACGCGGCTGTGAGAGCGGCAGCGTCAGCCGCACGCGCCGGGGAGCGCCGTACGCCTCCTCGACGATCGGCACCTGCGCGGGCGACTCATCCGGCGGCTGCGGACGCGCATGAAACTCCTGCTCCAGCCGCGACAGCATCTCGCGCAGATCGCGATCGTCTGGCTCGCGCCGCTCACTCATGACAATGACCGCACGATCTGCCGAAATTGCTCGCCACGATCGAACTCATTTCTAAACATGCCAAAGCTGGCGCAGCCCGGCGAGAGCACCACCGCATCGCCCGGCTCCGCCATGGCCTGCGCCGCCTCCACCGCAGCGCGCAGGTTATCGAACGGGCCGAGCGGCTCCGACCACTGGCTTTGCAAGTTCAGCCGGGCCGCGTCCAGCGCTACCAGCAGCTTGTTCGTCGCATCGCCCTTGAGCAGGACCACCGCCTTCGCCCGTTTGAGCAGCACACGGGCAAGCTCCATGAAATCCAGCCGCTTATCCGCCCCCCCGACGATCATGATCTTGGGCGCGTCCACGCTGCGCAGCGCCATGATCGCCGCCGTCGGCGTCGTCGCCGTTGTATCGTTGATGTAGCGCACGCCGTGCAGCTCGCGCACCAGCTCCAGCCGATCGGGCACGCCGCTAAAGCGCTGGATCGCCGTGCGAATATGCTCGGCCTTGACGCCACAGGCGACCGCCAGGGCCGTCGCCGCCGCGATGTTTTGCAGGTTATGCTTGCCCGGCAGTTGTACCTCCGGCTTGCCGACGACGATCTCGGTGCTGTCCTTGTCCTGCCAGAACAAAAAGCGATTATTCCAGGCAACCATCAGATCGTGGGGGTGCTTGCGCGCAAAGGCTTCGCCAAACTCGCCGTAGTGACCGGCAAACCAGGCCACGTGGCCGGGCGCGCGGCTCGCCATCTCGGCGACGGTCGCGTCGTTCATGTTGAGCACCACCAGGCCATCGCTGCCCTGATGCAAAAAGATCTGGCGCTTGGCCTCGATGTACGACGCCATCGACGGGTAGCGATCCAGGTGATCGGCGGAGATGTTGGTGACGCAGGCAAAGCGCGGGCTGAGGCCGGCCTCGCCCAGGCCCTCCAACTGCCACGACGACAGCTCCAGCACCACCGGGCTGCGCGGCCCGATCCTGGGCAACTGTGCCAGCGCCGACACGCGCAGGTTTCCGGCCACGACGGTATCAGGAAACTGCTGCTTGAGCATCGCGCCGGTCAGCAGCGTCGTGGTCGTCTTGCCCTTGGTGCCGGTGATGCCGATGATCGGCGCGGGACACAGCCGAAAGAAGAGCGTCATCTCCATCTCGACCGCCGCGCCCGCCTCCCGCGCGATCTGCAAGTAGGGCGACTCGCGGGGCACGCCCGGATTGCGGATCACGATGTCGGTGTTGCGAAAATCGGCCTCGCGATGCTGGCCCAGCACATACTCGACGGACACGTCCCTGAGCTGCTCCAGCGTCGGCGCGAGCTGCTCGGCGCTGCGCAGATCGGTGACGGTGACGCGCGCGCCCTGCTCGGCTAAAAAGCGCGTCACGCCCAGCCCACCGCCGTGGACGCCCAGGCCCATCACTAAAGCGCGTTTTCCTCGAAGCTCCATCTACTCTTTCCAGATCAGCGAGATACCGGCCTGGCCCAGTATCCGCGCATTACTCTGCGGCACGCCGCGCGATTCCGGCGTTGTGAGCGCCAGCGAGATTCCGACCAGCGCGGCAATCATCGCCACCAGCACGAAGCGCTGCATCACCTGTGTCTCCGACCAGCCCAGCAGCTCGAAATGATGGTGCAGCGGCGACATCTTGAACAGCCGCTTGCCCGTGCCGGTCCGCCGCCGCGACCACTTGAAGTAGAGCGTTTGCAGCCCCGACGAGGCCGCCTCGGCCACAAAGATGATCCCGATCAGCGGCAGCAGCAGCCAGTGCTGCGACATCAGCGCGACGACCGCCAGCACTGCGCCCATTGCCAGCGAGCCGGTATCGCCCATAAAGACCTGCGCCGGATGCGCGTTGTACCAGAGAAACGCCGCGTTCGCGCCGACCATCGTAAAGCAGAACGCTTGCAGATAGACCAGGCGCGGCGAGGCCACGAACGAGATCACGCCGTACGCCGCGAAGGCGATCGTCAGCGTCCAGGCCGCGAGACTGTCGAGGCCATCGGTGATATTGACCGCGTTCGAGGTCGCGACGATCACAAAGACCGCGATCGGAATATACCAGTAGCCGATGTCGCGCTGACCGACGAACGGGATCTGCACCGCGCCGCCGTGCGCCAGGCCGTAGTAGCTGGTTGGTAAGTAGATCGCCAGCGCCGCGATCAGCGCCAGCAGCGTCTGCCAGACAAACTTGAGCCGCACCGTCAGGCCAAATGTCTTCGACTTCGAGCCGGTCAGCGTCAGAAAATCATCGAAGCCGCCCAGGATCGCGTATGAGATCAGCACCGACAGCGGCAGGATCATCGACGGGCGGCGGTAGAGATTGAAGAGCACGGTGATGATGACCGCGCTGATCACAATCATGATCCCGCCCATCGTGGGCGTGCCCGTCTTCGCCAGATGCGCCTGCGGCCCGTCCAGCCGCACCTGCTTGCCGATCTTCTTGGCCCGCAGCCAACGAACCCAGTAGCCGCCGGTAAAGAGTGTTATCAGAAACGCACCGCTGGCTAAGAGCACCGTCGGCGCGGCATCGTTGACCACAATCGTTCGGAGTAATGTCTCATCCACAGTTAGCGAACTCTTTCACCTGCGCGCAGTTCGTCGACGATCTCTTCGGTCTGCGCGACACGCGCTCCCTTGACTAAGATCACATCGTCGGCGCTCAACAGCGGACGCAGCAGCTCCACGGCCTCGCCGTTGGAGCGCGTAAAGAAGACTTCTGGAGCGTTCGGGCCTTCCTGCGCCGCCTCACCGATCCAGCGCGCCTTGCTGCCGACCACCACCAGACGGTCGACGACGGCTGCTGCGGCACGGCCCACCGCGCGATGCCCCGATTCCTCGATCGGGCCAAGCTCGGCCATGTCGCCGAAGACGGCGGTGCGGCGTCCTGGTACCTGTGCCAGCAAATCCAGGGCCGCCCGGCACGACGCGGGCGACGCATTATAGGTATCGTCCAGAATCGTCGCGCCATTCAGGCCCGGCACTACCACGATCCGCGCCTGGACGCCTGCATCGCACAGGCCGGCGGCGATCTCGTCCCAGCTCAGGCCCAGCAGCAGCCCCGCCGCGATGCTCGGCAGCGCGATGTAGATCGCGTGACGCCCTAGCATCGGCGTCTCGAACCGCCGCGTCTCGCCGCCGTAATGCACCGTGAAGGCCAGACCGTCCAGGCCCCGGCTTTCGATCTGATCGGCCCACAGGTCGGCCTGCGGATCAATCCCATAGAAGAACGAGCGCGCCGATGTGCGCTCCGCCATCGCCCGCACGCGCTGGTCGTCGATGTTGAGGATCGCCACGCCATCGGCGGGCAGCGCCTCGACCAGCTCGCGCTTTGCCACGGCGACGGTATCGGGCGTTTTCATGCGCTCCAGATGCGACACGCCGACGTTGGTCAGGATCGCGTACTTGGGCCGCGCCAGCTCGCAGAGCAGCGCGATCTCGCCGGGACCGTACGTGCCCATCTCGATCACGGCCACCTGATGCTGTGGCTCCAGCCGCAGCAGCGTCAGCGGCACGCCGATCTCGTTGTTGTAGGACTTGCCGCTGTAGAGCGTGTTGAAGCGCTGCCGCAGCACCGCAGCCGCCACTTCTTTGGTGCTGGTCTTGCCGACACTGCCGGTAATGCCGATCACGTCCACGGTCATGTGCTGCCGGTGCCGTGCGCTCAGCCGCTGCAAGGTCGCCAGCGGATCGGCGACCGCAAAGACGATCGGCTGGTCGGGCTGCACCAGCGCCAGCGAGTCGCCGTCGGCGACGATCGCCACCGACTGATCGAGCGCCTGCACATGCTCCGCCGCCCAGTCGCGCCGCACGAGCACGCCAAACGCACCCCGGCGCAGCGCATCGGCGACGAACTGATGCCCGTCGGCGTGCTCGCCGGGCAGCGCAACAAACAGATCGCCCGCGTCGACCAGCCGCGAGTCGATGACGACGTTGGCGAAGGAGCGCTGCGCATGTAGCGACGGGAGCGCCTCCTCGACGCTCCCTCGCAAGTTCATACTCTTAATCATGTCTGCAAATGCGATCACTGGCTTCGACTCTCCGACGAAATACGCGCCGCATTGTAGCACGGGTTCAGCATTTCACAGCAACCTTATGTCACGCCTCCAGGACCCAAGTTCCAAGTTTCAAGTTCCAGGTGTCGGGTTTGTCGAACTTTGAACGTTCGTCCCCCGGCCTCATGGCGCTATCGCGGCCCGCCGATCACCTGGCCGGGACCGACGTAATGCGGATCGGGCGGAATGCGCAAGTGCGACATCAGCTTGGTGACGATCCGCTGATAGACCGGGATCGCCGCCTCGATGCCCCACTGCGCGCGCTTCGGTCGATCGATCTTGACCAGCACGGCGATGCGCGGATTGTCGCTGGGCGCGAAGCCGATCACCGAGCCGATCACGCTGTTGTTGTCGTAGCCGCCATTGACCGCGATCTGCGACGTGCCGGTCTTGGCGGCGACGTGGTAGCCCGGCACCAGCGGCTGGTCGGCCCAGTTGCCGGTGCTCGGACCCCAGATCAGGTTGGCGTAGTGCTCGGCGTTTTTGGTCATCATGCTGCGCAGCGCGTCGGTGACGCCCTGGTCGACAACTCGCCGCACCACGCGCGGCCTGACCGGCGTACACTGCGTGCCCAGGCATTTTTCCTTGACGACGTGCGGCCACATCAGCGTGCCGCCGTTGGCAATCGCCGAGATGGCCGTCAGGTGTTGGATCGGCGTGACGGCGATGCCCTGGCCGAAGGCGTTCTGGCCGAGTGTCAGATCGCTCCAGTTGTCGGGATTATCTTCGGGCCAGTTGACGATGCCCATGCCCTCGCCGCCGAGATCGATGCCTGTCAGTTGGCCGTAGCCGAAGAGCTTGACGAACTTATAGAAATTGTCGCGTCCGATCATCTCGCCGAACTGGAGCGCCGCGACGTTGGACGAGTTGTACAACATCTGGCCGGGCGTCTGCGCGCCGTTGCCCGCGCGGTTCCAGTTGCCGATCGAGTAGCCGTAGCGGTCGATCACGCCGCCGTCGTACACCGTCGTGTCGGGCGTGAATGCGCCGGTTTGCAGGCCTACCGCCGTGACGATCACCTTGAAGGTCGAGCCAGGCTCGTACACATCGGTCAGCGCGTTGTTGCGATTGACCTTCTCCGGCTCGTACTCGGTGTACTTGTTCGGATCGTAGACCGGCCAAGTCGCCATGCCCAGGATCTCGCCGGTGCTCGGCTCCATCACCAGGATCGTCGCGCCCTCCGCCTGCTGCTCGTCGACCACCCGCCGCAGCTCGTCCTCGACAAGCTTCTGCACGGTGCTATCGATCGTCAGCTTCACGTCCATGCCGTCCTGCGGCTCGACGATCTGCGTCGGCGCAATCCAGATCGGTCGCTGGTCGCGATCCTGCTCGGCGCGCAGCGTGCCGGTAATGCCCTTGATCTCGTCGTTGTAGAACGCCTCGACGCCCGCGATGCCGGTGCCCTCGTAGTTGGCGACGCCGACGATGCGCGACGCGAACTCGCCCTGCGGATAGACACGCTTGGCCTCGTCGATCAAAAACAGGCCGGTCGGCAGCTCGCCGTCGTCGCCCAGCTTGCGGATCTGGTCGGCGGCCTCAGGCGAGATCCAGCGGGCCAGCCGTGCCCACTCGCGCTGCTTGTCGGTCAGGAGTGGAATCAGATCCGCCGCCTCGCGGCTGATGATCGGCGCGAGCAGGATCGCCATCTTCTCCGGCTCCGCGATCTTGGTCGGATCGACGTACAGGCTGGGCATGTTGACGTTCATCGCCAGCGCCACGCCGTTGCGATCGGTAATCGTGCCGCGCCGGGGCTGCAACACGACATGCTTCGTCAGCTCGCCGCTCACCAGCTCGTCGAGCTGCTTGCCCCTCAGCTCTTGATAGACCTGGATCAAGACAAGCTGCCGCGCGGTCAGAATGCCCATCAAGAACACCGCTAGCAGGATGATATTGATGCGCCAGCGCGGAACCGCCGCACGTCGAGTTGCAGAAACCTGAGCCATAGTTGCTCACCGTGGCGTACAGCACGCGCCCGCAGCGCCTACTGCACGCCATAAGGCTTGTTAGTTGAAAGCGACGACAGGAACGGCGGGCAGCTCGATCGTGGTGTAGCGCAGTTGCTCGTTGGTCGCCGGGCGTAGCCCTAGCTTCTGCGCACGATCCGCGATCGTGTCCAGGCGGCTGGCCGTGGCGATACGGTACTTGTACTGCTCGGCCTCGTGGAGCAACTGCGTGTGCTCGCGCTCCAACTCCTGAAGATGGTAGCCAGCCGTCGCCACCCGACCCGTCTGCGCCAGGAAGAGGAGGCTCAGGATACACACAATCACAACCGCGCCCACGATCAGCCCGGAGTCTCCGAGCTTCATGTAGCTGCCGGGCGATTGCGTGCGGCGAACGCGCGCGGTGTGCAGTGGCAGAGGTTGTTGTGTAATCGCCATACGAGGATCTCCTTTATCTTCTCTGTTCCAGGTTCCAGGTTCCAAGTTTCAGGTTTCAGGTTCCGCGTGCCCACTTCCTTTGTGCGCCAGGCACCCGCGTGGCACCCGGTTCTCGGTTTGGTTCTTAGCTCTCGGTTTTTGGTTCTCGCTTTGTTCCTTTGTTCTTTTGTTCTTTTGTTCTTTCGCCTGCGATCCGCTGCCCGATGCGCAGCTTTGCGCTGCGGCTGCGCGGATTCGCGCTCACTTCTTGGGCTGTCGCCCCGACAGGCTTGTGTGTCACCTGCTCCAGTCGCGGCGCGTAGTCGCAATCACGGCTGCCGATATAGATACATGGACGCGGCCCCGCGCCGCGCGCGACCAGATGCGGGCACTGTTCCGCAAACAGCCGTGGCGGCAGCAGACACACCGCCGACTCGCGCCGCATGAACTCTTTGACGATGCGGTCTTCCAGCGAGTGAAACGTAATCACCGCCAGCCGCCCACCAAGCGCCAGAAGCTCTGTCGCGGCGGGAAGCGCCTCCTCCAACGCTTCCAGCTCGTCGTTCACGGCGATGCGTAGCGCCTGAAACGTGCGCGTCGCGGGATGGATGCGCTCGTCCTTCCTTCCGCCGACCGCCCGCGCCACCAGCTCCGCCAGCTCTGTCGTTCTGTTAATCGGGCCGCTGCGTCGCCGCTCCACGATCCGCTTCGCAATCCGGCGCGATGCGCGCTCCTCGCCGTAGCGGTAGATCACATCCGCCAGCTCTGCCTCAGGCAGGGTATTGACCAGATCCGCCGCCGTGACCCCCTGCGTGGGGTCCATCCGCATATCGAGCGGCGCATCCTGGGCGAATGAGAAGCCGCGCTCCCCAACATCCAGCTGCGGCGACGAGACGCCGATGTCGAGCAGCACGCCGTCGACCTGCTCGAAGCCTTGCGCCCGCGCCAGCCTGCCAACGTCGCGAAAGTTGCCGTGGACCAGCGTCAGTCGCTCTCCGACGTGCCGTAGCCGCTCCGCTGCCGCCTGAAGCGCCGCCGGATCGCGATCGATCCCCAGGACGTGCCCCGCGCCGCGCTCCAACATCCCTGCCGTGTGCCCGCCGCCGCCAAGCGTCCCATCGATGTAGGTGCCGCCTGGTCGAATATCCAGACCGTCGAGCGTCGCCTCGAACAACACCGGGATGTGCGCGAATTCTGTCACAGCTCCAGCTTTCTAGCTGTTAAGTTTCGAGTTCCCCGCTCCACGTTCCCAGTTGCGCGCTTCTTCCCCTGTTCTTTCGTCCCTAAATCCCAATCTCCGCCATCTGCGCCGCGATCACGCTGGCCGACTCGTCGAGATCTTCCATCGCGGCTTCCCACGCCTCCTGCGACCAGATCTCGAAGTAGCTGTTCATGCCCGCCACTACCGCCGTATCGCCAATGCTCGCGTACTCGCGCAGGCCAGCCGGTAGCAGAATGCGGCCCTGCTTGTCGACCTCAGTGTCGAACGCGCTGGCGAATAAGAGTCGGCGCAGCTGGCGCGCTTCGGTCGAGCCAAGCGGCAGGCTGCTGACGCGCTCTGACAACGCCTGCCATTGTTCCATGGGATATACTTGCAAGCAGCGCTCGAAGCCACGTGTAACGACCAGACCGCCCTCAAGCTGAGTGCGGAATTTCGCCGGGACGGCAACGCGGCCCTTTGAGTCAATGCTATGTTCGTATTCCCCAAGAAACATACGGCGTTGTCCCGTTTCGTTGTAAAGCCGGGATTTTAGAACACTCGTTCTTATTCCCCACTTTTCCCCACTTTTCCCCACCTACTTTGCGATTATATATCACACTATACTCCATTTTCAAGAGCCAACGGTACTAATTTAGGGATTTGATGAACAATCTCACAAAATAGGTTTGACACATATGTTCTATTCCCTTTAAAGAATCGGCTCCAGGCGCGGCTGCTCGCCAGGTGTCCTTGTCGGACGATCGGCCCACTGCTATACTGCTGCTATGACCGAGGAACTATGAAAAAGTGTCATGGATTTGTCATGGAGATCGACGGGTGATGGAGCAACGTATGCCGGATACGATCGTGCTGCGCTCGGTTGAGGAGGCGCGGGCAGAGCTATTGCGCCACTTTTCCCCACTTTCCGCCGAGACGGTGCCGCTGTTGCAGGCGCTTGGCCGGGTGCTGGCGGCAGACGTAAGCGCTGACATCGACGTGCCGCCCTTTGCGAACTCGGCGATGGATGGCTATGCCGTGCTGGGAGCGGACGTGCAGAGCGCCGCCGTCGACAGGCCGGTGATATTGCGAATTTTAGGCGAAGTACCGGCTGGCGGCACCGCCGACGTGGCGGTCGAGCCGGGCACGGCAATTCGGATCATGACCGGCGCGCCGATGCCGCCACGGGCCGATACGGTCGTGCCGTTCGAGGAGACGGACGAGGGGCGGCCCGACGCGCTGCATCAGCAGGGACGCGTGCGCGTCTTCAAGCGCGTGCCCGTCGGGGCAAGCGTGCGGGCGGCAGGCGAGGACGTTCGCGCTGGTACTGCCGTGGCGCGGCGCGGCACACTGATCCGTCCGGCGGAGATCGGCGTGCTGGCGACCGTGGGAGCGGCGACTGTGCCCGTTTATCGGCGGCCCCGGGTGGCGATCCTGGCGACCGGCGATGAGCTGGTGGATGTGAGCGAGCGGCCCGGCCCTGGTCAGATCCGCAACGCCAACGGCTACTCCAACGCCGCCCAGGTGATCGCGGCTGGCGGCGAGGCGCTGCAACTGCCGATCGCGCGCGACACCGAGACCGAACTGAACGATCGGCTGAACGAGGCGCTGGCCTGGGGCGCGGATCTGTTCCTGACCTCCGGCGGCGTCTCCGTGGGCGATTACGATGTGGTCAAAAAGGTGCTGCAACAGCGCGGAAACATGGAGTTCTGGCGCGTCAAGATGAAGCCCGGCAAGCCCGTGGCGTTCGGACACATCGCGGACGTGCCGCTGCTGGGGCTGCCCGGCAACCCCGTCTCGGCAATGGTCGTCTTCGAGCTATTCGGGCGTCCGGCGCTGCTCAAGATGCAGGGACGCGACGGCTACGTCCGGCCCGTGATCCGCGCGACCTTCACCGGCTCGCTCACCGATCGCGCCGACCGGCGGCAGTACGTGCGGGTGCGGCTCGAGCAGCGCGATGGCGAATCGGGTACCCTCTGGGTGGCGCATCTCACGGGCGAGCAGGGCAGCGGTGTGCTCACGTCGATGATGCACGCCGACGGCCTGATGATCGTCCCCGAAGGCATGACCCACGTCGCGCCGGGCAGCCAACTGCCGGTGTTGATGCTGCACTGGCCTGAGGTCGCGCCGGATCAGACCTTCGAGGTAGCGGACGCCGGGGCGGATTGTTGTTGATGCCGTCAGTCTGAGGAACAAGGGAACAAACGAACAAGCGAACAAAGAACAACGGAAACTTTAAGCCCGAAACGTTGAATCTGGAACTCGAAACTCGAAACAACCGATAGAGATTATGTCTAATCAACCATCACATCCGGCACCGGACGAGCCGCCGCAGTTCGACATCGAGGCGGCGCGCGCGCGCTACCGTAAGCTGATGCGGAGCTGGCCGATGCGCACGATGTACCTGCTGCTGGCGCTGGTGATCTTGTTCGCGTGGGCCTGGGGCATTGCCGCCGCGATCGGGCCGGATGTCGAGAATCTGCCCGGCCACGACATTACCGTCCCCACCGAGAGCTGCATCGCGTGCCACACCACGGCAGCCAGCGCCGAGAACGCGCCGCCGATGAATCACCCCGCCGCGCCGACCTGCGGCTTTTGCCATCTCCAGGGATTGCCTCAGACCGGCCAGGGATACGGCGGCTGGGCGATCGAAGGGCGGCCTCAGCAGATCGAATCCTATGCTTTACACTGACACAATCGCGGCGATTGCCACGCCCGTGGGCGAGGGCGGCGTGGGCATCGTGCGGCTGAGCGGACCCGACGCGCTCGACATGTTGCAGCGTCTCTTCAAGCCGATGCGCGGCAGCGCGAGCTACAGGCCGCAGATGATGCGCTACGGACGCATCGTGGACGACGCGGGCCGGACGGTGGATGAGGCGATGGCGGTCTACTTCAGAGCGCCGCGCTCTTACACCCGCGAGGATGTGATCGAGATCCACTGCCACGGCGGCGCGCTGCCGCTGCGCCGGACGCTTGAGCTGGCCCTGAGCGCTGGCGCGCGCCTGGCCGAGCCGGGAGAGTTTACGCTGCGCGCCTTTCTCAACGGGCGGATCGATCTGGCACAGGCCGAGGCAACGCTCGATCTGATCCAGGCGCGGACCCAGACCGGCCTTCAGCTTGCGCTCGACCAGCTTGGCGGGCGTTTGTCGCGGGAGGTGCGCGCGGCGCGGGATGAGCTAATCGGCGCGCTGGCCTATCTGACGGCGCTGGTAGACTTTCCCGAAGACGACGTGCCCGAACAAGAGGTGCTGCAACCGCTCCGATTGGCGTTGGCGAAGGTCGAGCAGTTGTACCGGGGCGCGGACCAGGG
>DASUTC010000348.1 GCA_036374795.1 Herpetosiphonaceae bacterium | reverse complement strand
CCGCTGGCTGGCAGGATAACAGGAGAAACGATCATGGAGCGCGGCCCAATCTTTATCGGCGGTCTGGATCGCTGCGGCAAGACACTGCTGCGCGCGCTGCTGGTTTCGCACCCGCACATTGCGATTCCAGCCGTCGGCTCGAACTACTGGACCTTCTTTTACAACCAGTACGGCGATCTGCGCGATCCGGCTAACTTCGAGCGCTGCCTGGCCGCGATGCTGCGCTATAAACACGCGCGCTTCATCCAGCCCGATCCTGAGCGCATCCGCCACGAGTTCCGGCAGGGCCAGCCCTCCTACGCCCGGCTCTTTGCGCTCTTTCACCAGCACTACGCCGAGCGCGAGGGCAAGCCGCGCTGGGGCGATCAGAGCGGACTGATCGAGCGCTATGCCGACGCGATCTTTGCGGCCTATCCCGGCGCACGCATGATCCATATGATCCGCGATCCGCGCGATCGGTATCAGGCATCGCTGGCGCTGTGGCCCAAGGGCAAGATGCGGGCCGGTGGCGCGACCGCCCGCTGGCTCTACTCCGTCCGTCTGGCCTGGCGCAACCATCAGCGCTACCCCGACCGCTACCTGATCGTGCGCTACGAGACGCTGGTTGAGCAGCCAGAGGCCACGCTGCGCCAGGTCTGCGCTTTTATCGGCGAGCCGTACACACCCGCGATGCTCACCATGGAGGGAGCGCCGAGCTACCGCGCGAAATACGGCGGCGGGGCAGCGCCGGACCAAAGTCCGATCACGACGGCGTACATCGGGCGCTTCCGGGGCGCGGTGCCGCAGCGCGAGATCGCCTTTATGCAAGCGCTGGCCGGACGCCAGATGCGTGCCTACGGCTACGAGCCGGAGCCGATCCGGCTCTCGCTGCGGGATCGGCTGGCGTTTGCCGCGATCGATGGTCCGGTCAATCTGGCCCGCATGCTGACGTGGCGCGGCCTTGAAGCGTTGCAGCAGCGCTTCCCGGCGACGATCAGACGCCAGCCGCCAGCCGCAAAGGTCGCTGCGTAGGGAGTTTCGAGCTCAACGTTTCAAGCTTCGAGTTTCGTGTTCTGGCCCTCCGTTTGTGCGCCCAGAGGGCACCCGGTTCTTTTGTGCTTTATTCTTTGTTTGGTGCTTGGTTCTCCGTCTGTCCTTGGTTCTTTCAGGAGGCTCGAACATGGAGCATGGCCCGATCTTTGTGGGCGGAGCAGATCGCAGCGGGAAGACGCTCATGCGCTTGTCGCTGTCGGCGCATCCCCGCCTGGCGATGACCCGGCGAACGTACATGTGGACCTTTTTCTACAACCAGTACGGCGATCTGCGCGATCCAGACAACTTCGAGCGCTGCCTGGCCGCGATGCTCAAGCACGCTCCGGTGCGGGCGCTGGCTCCCAATCCTGAGCGCATCCGGCGCGAGTTTCGGCAGGGCCAGCCCTCCTACGCCCGGCTCTTTGCGCTCTTTCACCAGCACTACGCCGAGCGCGAGGGCAAGCCGCGCTGGGGCGAGCAAGTCGGCGCCATCGAAGAGTATGCCGACGCGATCTTTGCAGCCTATCCGAGCGCCAGGCTGATTCATATGATCCGCGATCCGCGCGATCGGCTTGAGACGATTCGAGCGTCGTCGGCTGCGGGGACGAGCCGCATCGGCAGCACGACCGCCCGCTGGCGTCACTCGGCCCGGCTGGCGCGCCGCAACGTTCAGCGCTATCCCGACTGTTATCTGGTGATCCGCTACGAGTCGTTGCTGGCCCGGCGCGAAGAAGCGCTGCGCGAAGTGTGCGATTTTATCGGCGAGCCGTTCGTGCCGAACATGGTAACACTTGAGGGCACAACCAGATCTGGCAGCGACGAGGCGCTGGCTGGAGCCACGGACGAGCGCCCCGATCCGCGACCGTTTTCTCAGCGAGAGCTTGCATTTGTGCAGCGCTATGCCCGGCAGGAGATGCTGGCCTATGGCTACAAACCGCAGCCGCTTCGTCTGTCGCTTGGCGAGCGGCTGGCCCTGGCGTTCATCGATTGGCCGACCAACATCGCGCGTGCCGCAGCCTGGCACACCTTAGAGACACTGCAATCCAGCTTCCCCGCCCACATTGCCCGGAAACAACTGATCACCAAGGCCAGATCGTAGAGCGCCCCCGAAGGCCATCGATCGTCGTAGGCCTGCCGCCTCGTCGATGGCGCGAAGACCGGACCTGCTCTGGTGCAAGAGGAGCGAACCTGATGGCGCATGGACCGATTTTTTTGGCAGGGATCGAGCGCAGCGGAACCAGCTTGATGTACGCGCTGCTGGCCTCGCATCCGAATATTGCCATGACCCGGCGGACAAACTTTTGGCGCTTCTTCTACGGCCAGTACGGCGATCTGCGCGATCCGGCCAACTTCGAGCGCTGCCTGGCCGCGATGCTGCGCTACAAGCGGCACCTCAAGCTCCAGCCCGATCCTGAGCGCATCCGGCGCGAGTTCTGGCACGGCCAGCCCTCCTACGCCCGGCTGTTTGCGCTGCTCGAAGAGCACCACGCCGAGCGGCTCGGCAAGGTGCGCTGGGGTGATAAATCGCTCAACAACGAGCATTATGTCGACATGATCTTTGCGGACTATCCCGACGCGCGCATGATCCAGATGGTGCGCGATCCGCGCGATCGATTTGCCTCGGCCATCACGCGCTGGAAAACCATTCGCGGTCGCATCGGCACCGGAGCCGCGCGCTGGCGTCGATCGGTGGAGCAGGGGCAGCACAATGCCGAGCGCTACCCCGACCGCTACCTGATCGTGCGCTACGAGACGCTGGTTGAGCAGCCAGAGGCCACGCTGCGCCAGGTCTGCGCTTTTATCGGCGAGCCGTACACACCCGCGATGCTCACCATGGAGGG